>DGQR01000051.1 GCA_002390825.1 Rhodoferax sp. UBA4409 | reverse complement strand
TCTGGCCTTCGTCCTTGGCCAGGTCCTTAAGCACGTTCTTCAGGCGTTCTTCAAATTCGCCACGGAACTTGGCGCCGGCCAAGAGCGCCGCCATGTCCAGCGAAAGCACGCGTTTGCCCTTGAGGCTGTCGGGCACTTCGCCTTCGACGATGCGCTGGGCCAGGCCCTCGACGATGGCGGTCTTGCCCACACCGGGCTCGCCGATCAGGACGGGGTTGTTTTTGGTGCGGCGTTGCAGCACCTGGATGGCGCGGCGGATTTCATCGTCCCGCCCGATCACCGGGTCTAACTTGCCCATGCGGGCGCGCTCGGTCAGGTCGATGCAGTATTTCTTGAGCGACTCGCGCTGGTCTTCGGCGTCCGAACTGTCCACCTTCTGGCCGCCACGCACGGCGTCAATGGCGGCCTCCAGGCTCTTGCGGGTCAGGCCGTTGGTGCGGGCCATTTGCCCGGCGTCGCCCTTATGGTCCGCCACGGCCAACAAAAACAGTTCACCTGCAATGAACTGGTCGCCACGCTTGATGGCTTCTTTCTCAGCCGCCTGCAGAAGCGACACCATGTCGCGCCCCACGGTAACCTGCTCATGGCCTTGCACCTGCGGCAGCCGCTTGATGCCGGCCTCGGCAGACGCCAGCAAGCCCGCTACGTTGACGCCGGCCCGATTCATCAAGGCCTTGGGCGCATCATCCGTGCGGATCATGGCCGCGAGGACGTGCACAGGCTCAATAAAGGCGTTGTCATGGGTCAGCGCAAGCGTTTGCGCCTCTGCCAGGGCTTCTTGAAATTTGGTGGTCAGTTTGTCGATTCGCATGGGGTTACTCCTCACGGTTCATCCGTTGATGCATCAGCTTGGGCCCTGCCGATGGTTTTCAAGTCACCGGCAGTGGTGATGTTTGACCTAGCGCAAACTCTGGGCTGAAAGACCCCGGAGCCCGATAATGCGTGCTGGCCATTTTGTCGTTGAGTCCGCATGCAAGTCCACCAGTTTCAAGTCAGCTATGTCGCCGAGCAAGACCGCCTGCTGGTGCGGATGAACTCGACCGCGGGCGATGAGCAAGGCCTGTGGCTGACCCGCCGTTTGATGCTGGACCTGTTCCCCCATCTCGACAAGGCGGTGCACGAGCTCAGCCTGAGCGATCCGCAGGTCGTGGGCCATGACGGTGCGGCAGAAGGTGCCGTGCGAGCCCATCAGCAGGCGGAGACACTGGGCCAGTCAGACTTCCAGACCCCGTATCAAGAGGCATCGCCCGACGCAGGCGGGCCGCTGCTGGTGACCGCAGCCCACTACCAGCTGCTGAACAAACACGAAATGAGCTTGCGCTTTGACGAAGCGTGCCAGGGACAAACCGAGACCCGTACCGTTGAGATCGACATGGTGAGCGAAACGGCGCTGGCTTTGCTCCATGTGTTGCGCCTGGGCCTGCAGGCCAGCGGATGGGGAATCAGCGGCGCAAATCAAGCGGATAACCAGTCCGCGTTGCCCACCCACGCTTCTATGGACCCGGACACCAGCGACTGGGATGCATTTGCCCTCGCTGAACGCCCCAAGTACCTGAACTGAGCCCTTGCCCGGTCAAGCGTTGCGGGCGGCAATGCCCCAGCGGGCCAAGGCCTCATCGTCGCTCACCCGCGCATCCACCCAGTGCGCGCCTTTGGGCGTGGTCTCTTTTTTCCAGAACGGCGCCTGGGTCTTGAGGTAATCCATGATGAATTCACAGGCCTGAAAACTCTGGCCACGGTGCGCCGAGCTGACGGCGACCAGCACCACCCCCTCGGTGGGCCGCAGCACACCCACCCGGTGTACCACTCGCGCGCCCAGGATATCGAAGCGGGCAAACGCAGCGTCCACCATGGCTTCAATCGACTTCTCCGTCATACCGGGGTAGTGTTCCAGCTCCAGGGTTTGGACCGAGCCCGCAGCGCCCGGCGCATTGCGGTCGCGCACCGTGCCGACAAAACTGCACACCGCACCGATGCGCGGATCACTTCCCTGGAGTTGACTGACTTCCAAGCTCAGGTCGAAGGCTTCAGTCTGGATACGAACGCGGGGAGTTGCGGGAGTGGGATGGGCCATGGGCAGATTGTGGCACCGTGGTAGCATTTCAGAATGTTCAATGCTCACTCTCCCCTGCTATCTGCCGCACCCGCGTGCGCAGGTGCGTTGTGCGCGAACAAATCCAAAAAGCCGAAGCTCATTTGACCGGAGCTACGGTTCCGTCCTCAAATGAGCGATGGAACTGCAACACAGGCATTCACCCTTTTTTTGCACCTCTGCCCGCGCGTTTGTCGATGGTTCTTCCATCGGTCTTTTCCTCGAAAAGGATGTACGTATGCGCGAGTTAACTCCTGATTTTTCCGGCCTGTGGATTCCACTAGTCACCCCGTTTGACCTTGGAGCGGTGGACCACCCAGCCCTGTACAAATTGGTGCGGCACCTGGCGAACCAGGGGATAGCGGGTTTTGTGGTGTGTGGCTCCACCGGCGAGGCCGCTGCCCTCAGCCCTCAGGAACAGCTGGCGGTCTTGGACACCGTCCGGTCCGCGGCAGATGGCATGCCTCTGGTGATGGGTCTATCAGGCTACCACCTGCCGGAGACTCTGGAATGGGTGCGCACCCTCAACAGCCGCGGATTGCAAGGCATTCTGGTACCTGCACCGCACTACATCCGCCCTAGCCAGACAGGCCTTGTTCAGTGGTTCGAGGCGATTGCCGATGCCAGCACATCGCCTGTCGTGATCTACGACATCCCCGCTCGCACAGGAAGCACGCTGGCACTGGAAACACTGCGGACCTTGGCGCAGCACCCGTGCATCAAGGCGATCAAGGACTGCGGTGCAGACGACATCAAGACCCAGCATCTGGTTGCGGATGAAGCCCTTCAGGTTTTGGCGGGGGACGATAGCCGCATTTTCAACACCGTGGCGCTGGGAGGCGCTGGCGCCATCGCTGCAGGCGGACATGTGCACACGCAGCGCATGGTGCAAGTCATTGCCTTGCTGCGTGCCGGGGAACTGCAAGCGGCCCGAGCACTTTGGCGCCCTTTGCTGACCTTACTAAATGCTTTT
>DGQR01000253.1 GCA_002390825.1 Rhodoferax sp. UBA4409 | reverse complement strand
ACCAGCGGGCGCTTGGGCGCCAGCAGGGCTTTGCTGATCGCATCCATTTCCGCGGCCAGCAAGGGGCCTGCACACGCCACCGGCGCGAACTGGGCGATACCGTAAGTGGAAGCTTCCGCGCGGTGGGCAGTACCAAACGCGTCATGCACAAAGATGTCGCACAGAGCGGCCATTTTCTTGGCGAGTTCTTCGTTGTTCTTTTTCTCGCCTTTGTTGACGCGGCAGTTTTCCAGCATCACCAGCTGGCCGGGTGCAACCGTCACGCCGTCGGTCCAATTGGCCAGCACCGGAATCTCGCGGCCCATCAGCTCGCCCATGCGCTTGGCCACAGGGGCCAAAGAGTCTTCGGGCTTGAACTCGCCCTCAGTGGGGCGTCCCAAGTGGCTGGTCACCATCACGGCGGCTCCGGCATTCAGCGCCATCTCGATGCACGGAATGCTGGCGCGGATGCGGGTGTCTTCGGTGATGTGACCGGCATCGTCTTGAGGCACATTCAAATCGGCACGGATGAAAACACGTTTGCCGGCCACCTGGCCTTGGGCGACCAGATCAGAAAAGCGGATCACTTGCATGAAAAAACCTCGGGATAGTTAATTGAAAAACCGGTTCGGCAGCCGCGCAGCGCTGTCACTGCGCGCATTGTAGAAGCGCACTACCGGTGTGCGGGTTCCCTACCAGGTACGGTGCAGCGCTTACCAGCCCCAGCCGATATGCAGCGGCAGATACACCGCCATGCCGGACATGATGGTGCCCAGCACGGCCTGCCCCCGACCACGCCGCCAGAAAAAATACGCCAAACCCGCGGCGACCGCATACAGGCGCGCGTCTTTGAGCGTGTGAATCATCTGGCCCTGAACCATCACGATCTCCGGCACGATCACGGCTGCCAATGCGGCGATGGGCGCATATTGCAAGCCACGCTGCGCCCATCCCGGCAGCTCCCAGTGCCTGTCGAAGATGAAAAAGAAAGATCGCGCAACCACCGTTACGCACGCCAGCCCCACGATCGTCAGCAGGGTCCAGATATCGGTGCTTTCAAAGAGACTCATCCCGCAGCCTCCTCCGGCTTAAGGGGTGCGAGCCGTGACTCCAGCAACAGGCAAACCGCCACCGCAGCAGCAATCGCCACCAGAATATTGAGTTTGAGGGGCAAAGCGAAAGCCGCCACCGCTGCCGAACCGGCAACGCCGGCCGACACCCAACGCATGCGACTGCTGGCCAACGAGGCCAACATGCCAACCAGTGCCAAGATGCCCGCAAACCCCAAGCCCCACGCAGTGGGAACAAAATTAGCCAGCACCACCCCGACCACGCTGCTGCTCACCCAGCTGGCCCAATTGATACCGCCGTTGCCCGCGAGATACGCCATTTGGGCACGCCGGGCTGCCTCCCCTTCGCCCGGCTGCGGGTAGCGCTGGGTGAACAGCACATAGGTCAAATCGGCAGTCAAGTAGCCGGTGACCAGTCGCTGCCAGCGGGGCAGGTGCATCAGATACGGCCGCAAATGTGCACTGAAAACTACGAAACGCAAGTTCACACAGAAGCCGGTCGCCAAAATCACCCAGACCGGCGCACCGGCTTGAATGAGCGGCATGGCCGCGAGTTGCGAGCTGCCGGCAAACACGGTGAGCGCCATCAACAAGGCTTCGCTGACGCTCAATCCGGACTTCACCATGGCCACGCCCGTCATCAGGCCCCACGCGGCAATGCCGGGGGCCACACCGGCCATGTCGCGAAAGCCTTTGCGAAACTCAGGGTGGCGGTAGTTTTCCCGCAGAAAAAACATGGATAAGCCGGCCTTTACAGCGGCGGCACATCGAAGCGCTGGCCGACCTGCAAGGGCATGCCGCGCAAAAAGTCAGCCACCGGGAGGCGCTTGCCCCCGGGGCGCTGCAACTCCGTCAACAGCACTACAGAATTCATAGCAGCCACCGCAATACCCTCGGGCGCCACAGCCACAATTTGCCCAGAAGGAGACGTTGTTTCCGTCGCCTGAGCTTGCGCAGCCCAGACCTTGACCACCACACCATCCAACACAGTGCTCGCACCGGGAAATGGGTTGAAGGCCCGAATGCGCCGCACGATGGCAGCAGCGTCGTCGGCCCACCGAATAGGCGCTTCGTCTTTGTCGATTTTGTGGGCGTAGGTCACGCCTTCAGCAGGCTGGACCACCGGCTGCAAAATGCCCTGCGCAGCATCGGCCAAGGCTTGCACCACCATGCGCGCGCCTAGCGCGGCCACCCTGTCATGCAAGGTCGAGGTGGTGTCGCTATCGGCAATCGGGAGCGCCTCTTTGAGCAACATATCGCCGGTATCCAGGCCCACATCCATTTGCATGATGGTGACGCCGGTGTGGGTATCGCCGGACTCGATCGCCCGGTGGATAGGCGCTGCCCCCCGCCAACGCGGGAGCAAGGAGCCGTGGATATTCAGGCAGCCATAACGGGGCCGTCCATCGGCATGAAGGGCAGCCATGTCGTCGAGCACCCACTGGGGCAATATCAGGCCATAGGCCGCCACCACCATGACATCCGCTTGCGCGTCGGCAATCGCCGTGCGGGCCAAACCGGCATCGTCCGGATACTTGCCGTCCAAGCGCAAGCTGCGGGGTTGGGCGACAGGAATTTGGTGTTCCACCGCATATTGCTTGACCGCGGAGGCCTGTAACTTCATGCCCCGACCCGCAGGCCGGTCAGGCTGGCTCAACACCAGCGCGATGGTGTGGCCGGCGGCATGGAGCGCTGCCAACGCGAGCCGGGCGAATTCAGGAGTGCCCGCAAAGATGACCCGGAGCGGCGTGAACGCAGCCGGCACTTAGCGCGTTTCCTCGCGCTTGGCCTTGAGCATCTTGGTTTTGATCCGGTTACGCTTGAGCGGCGACAAGTACTCGACGAACACTTTGCCCATCAGGTGATCCATTTCGTGCTGGATGCAAACCGCCAGCAAACCGTCCGCCTCGATCACCCGGCTTTTGCCGTCTGCGTCCAAGGCCTTGCAGTGGACCGCGTTAAACCGCGTCACGCCATCGTAAATGCCCGGCACGGAGAGGCAGCCTTCTTCATTCAGGTGCGTTTCCGGGCTGGTCCAGACCAATTCGGGGTTGATCAGCACCATGGGTTGGTCGCGGTCTTCAGACACATCAATCACGATGACACGCTCATGGACATCGATCTGGCTGGCAGCCAGGCCGATGCCACTGGCGTCGTACATGGTTTCGAGCATGTCCCGGGTCAGTGCACGGATGCGATCATCGACGACGCTTACGGGTTGGGCCACCGTGTGCAAACGGGGATCGGGAAAACAAAGGATGGGAAGTAGAGCCATGAATGCTGCCTTGGAGATGTGGGTATTTTCGCCACTTTTACGCTTGCTTGCATTACGGGCAGCCCAAAATCGTTGCTGAATCAAGGGCTTGAGCGCAAAATCGCGCGTAAATTATCAAGTTTAGACCCTGATTTGCACCCTATGACGACACACCTGATGGCGAAATCCCGCTTGGCCTTGGCCGCTGTAGCTGCTCTGGCTGGGGCGCTGACAAGCGCAAGCGTAGGGGCGCAAAGTTTCCCGATTACCAGCGAACAGCGCCAGACCGCCGCTGCAGTGGCGCAAAAGGGTGTGCCCTTGAGCGAATTGGCCGCCAACGCGCCGGATCGTTACACCATCAAGAGCGGCGACACGCTATGGGGCATCTCGACCCTCTTTTTGAAGAGCCCTTGGCGCTGGCCGGAGCTCTGGGGCATGAACCTTGAGGACATCAAGAACCCTCATCGTATTTTCCCGGGCCAAATTTTGCTGCTGGAGCGGAACAACGGCGTTGCCACCTTGAGGCTCGCCAATGCCGTCGGCACAGCGAACGGTGCACCGGACACCGTGCGGCTCAGCCCGCGAACCCGCTCCGAGAATTTGCCTGACTTTGCGCTCCCCACACTTCGCACCAGTGTGATTGAGGCGTTTTTGGCAGAGCCGATGATCGTTGATGAAGCGGGTCTGGAAGGCGCAGCCCGTATTGTGGCGACGCAAGAAGAGCGGGTACTGCTGGGACGTGGCGACCGGGCCTACGCCCGCGGCACCGAGACGCCCCTGCTGGACAACCAAAATAAGGAACAACTGTTCCGCGTGTTCCGCAATGCGAAGCCTCTCAAAGATCCCGGCACCGGCGAGGTGCTGGCGTATGAGGCGCAGTACGTCGGCAAGGCGGTCCTCGCACGGAGTGAAAGCACATCCGAGGTCAACGGCTCCGATGGAAAGGTGCAGAGCGCGGTGGTGCCCGCCACCATCGATATCGTGTCCGCCAAGGAAGAGATGCGGGTGGGTGATCGGCTGATTCCCGAGCCACCCAAGCAATTCGCCAGCTACACGCCGCGGGCCCCGGAAGCGCGCGTCAACGGCCGCATTGTGTCGGTCTATGGAAGCACGTCGATTGTGAACGCCTCCCAGAACCAAGTGGTGGCGATCAGCTTGGGCAAACGTGATGGCATTGAGTCCGGCCATGTGTTGGCCATCCAAAAGGATGGCGCGCAGGTGGTGGATCGATCCGACCCGTCCCGTCCTCTGATGAAGTTGCCCGATGAACGCAATGGCATCTTGATGGTGTTCAGTTCTTACGAACGGGTGTCGTATGCGCTGATTCTGGAGATCAGTGACTCCGTTCGGATCGGCGACCGCCTGATCAACCCCCGCTGATCCGCGGCAAGGCAGGGACTGTGGAGTCGATTGAACTGCGCGCATGGCTGCGCTTGGGGCTCACGGATGGCGTGGGTGATGTCACTGCGCGGAGTCTCTTGCAACACTTCGGTCTGCCGCAAGCAATCTTTGAAGCCAGTGAGTCAGAGCTGCGTGCTTGCGTCACGGTTCGCCAAGCGGGTTCATTATGCTTGGTGCCGGAAGGCTTGGAGGCCCTTGTCTTGTGCACGGAAGATTGGCTGAGCCAAGCCCCGAGCCAGCGGAGAATCATCACACTGGGCGATAGCGCCTACCCGCAGGCCTTGTTGGACACCGAGGATCCTCCGCTCATGCTCTACGCGTTGGGGCGTGTAGACAAGCTAGTAGAAGGCTTTCAGGAGTGTGCGCGGACTGGCGTGGCCGTGGTGGGTAGCCGGAACCCAACGCCTCAGGGCGTACAGAATGCGCGGCAGTTTTCGGAGTCATTGGGGCATTCGGGCATCACCGTCGTTTCCGGACTTGCGTTGGGGATTGATGGCGCTGCCCACGAGGGCGCGCTTGCAGGCTATGCGGGGCCAGCCTGGGGTACCGTGGCCGTTGTAGGAACCGGGTTAGACCGTGTCTACCCCAGAGCACATTTTGAGCTTGCCCACCGTATTGCAGAAAACGGGGTTCTCCTTAGCGAGTATCCCCTGGGTTCCGCGCCGCTCTCAGCAAACTTTCCCAAGCGGAACCGTATTATTTCGGGCTTGTGCAAGGCCACACTGGTTGTAGAGGCGGCTTTGAAGTCGGGCTCCCTGATTACGGCCCGCTTGGCCGTGGAACAGGGTAAGGACGTCTTTGCGATTCCCGGCTCTATCCATTCCACGCAAGCACGGGGTTGCCATGCGCTGATCAAACAAGGCGCCAAATTGGTCGAGTCTGCCCAAGATATTCTGGATGAACTCCCCATCACCTCTGGTGGCCGCGATTTCCCCACATCTGGCGGGACTTCCAATAGCGGGCAAAGCGACGCTGCTTTGGATGGACTCTCATCGCTGGAAACGGGTTTACTCAACGCCCTGGGCTTTGAGCCGACTACGCTCGATAGCCTGCAGCAACGCAGCGGGATGGACACCCCCACTTTGCAAGCGCTGCTGATGGGTCTCGAGCTTGCCGGTTGGGTTGCCCGCTTGCCGGGCGGCAAGTTTCAGCAGCTCGGACAGGCCTGAAAAACACTTCTAACGGTTCAATCCGAGGAAATAGGGGGCAGTTCTGGCCGCCTTGGGAAGTCGGTTTTTTGTGCGATATATTGGCTTCCATGTTTGAAGTCCTCGCCTTTGTGTACGAAAACTTTTATGCGGAAGACAGCTGCCCGGAACCGGCGCATCTGCAACGCAAACTCAGCGGTGTGGGGTTCGACCCTGAGGAAATCGCTGACGCATTGGATTGGCTCACGGGTCTTGGCAACGCCGCTCGTTTTGCGAAACCGGCGGTAGCCGCGATTCCCACCGTCTTGCCTGCCGCGGGCTTTCATTTACCGACGACCGACAGCATGCGTATCTACTCGCCACGGGAGCAGATCCATTTGAAGCCCGAGTGCATTGGCTACCTTCACTTTTTGGATCATGCGGGGATCACACCCGCCCATATCCGCGAAGTGGTGTTGGAGCGCGCAATGGCGGTGCAAGAGGGCCCCGTATCATTGGATGAATTGAAGATCATCATCCTGATGGTATTTTGGAGCTTCGGCCAGGAGCCGGATGCACTCGCACTAGATGAACTGTGCGAAACGCACGAGACACGCACGATTCACTGAGCGGCCTACTGAAAAATCAGGCGAGTAATCGCTCCGGATTGGCTTCCAGTTTCGCTAACGCATCACGGGTGGCCCGGACCGTCAGCGCCTCCTCCTCTTGAGGCAACAAAAGACCAGCCTGCAAATAAGCAGCTAATCGTCCGCCTTGGATCAGGAAACTCTTACCGGCGGTGGAAGCAAACAAATTGAGGTGCTTCTTGTCGCTGCGCCAAGCGAACTGAACCTGGATGATCTGATGGTTGTGGTCCAGGGTGTACCAGCTACCAATCTGTAGCTCATGTGCCCAAGCCAGCATGGCAGCGGTGGGTTTGGAGCCACCATTCACCACCACCTCAATCGCTGAGGCATCGATGCCAAGCATCATCTCGATGCTTTCGGCATCCAGCGGCAAATCGCCCATGCCATCCTCGGAGACAAAATCCTCAAGATGACCAAGGCGCTGCGCCATCGCATCAATTTGCGCCTGCGGGATCGCTTGGGTTTTCGACATGAACGCGTCGGCGAGGGTATCGCTGATTCGCTTGACGTGCGCCTCTTGCTCAGACGGAGCCATGGCCAGCAAGGTCATGCCGGAGCGCAAGCGCAGCAAAAGATTCGGCAAATCCTGGATGACTCGAGCCCTGTCGTTGCGATCCGGCTTGGCACTTGCTGCCCACACCAAATCCGTCGCAGTTTTTTTCAAAATCAGCGTGTCTGCATGCTGTGGGCCCTTGCGAACAGCAGCGACAGCCAAAACCTCTGACCAGACTTTGAACAAGAACTCACGGATCTCGTCCCGCACAGGCATGTCTTTCAACATGTTGCGCATTTCGATGGTGTATTGAATCGCAAGCGTCTCTTTTTGCTCGACCTGCTGTGCGACTCCCACCACCTTTTGGGCGGGGCCCTTCTCAGTCAAAAACTTCGCAAGGAATTTTTGGAACTCGTCAAAAACGATCTGATAAACCTTCTTGCCGGTTTCAGGATACTGCTCAATGACCTGCACGATCCGCTTGATCTCCGCTTCCATCGCGCTGCCATGTACGCCCACCGCGTCAAAACCCATGACACAAGAACCCATCCGGTCTATCAACATCCGGGCGGGATGCGTAGCTGTGCCGAAAAAATCAGCATCCTCCAAAGCGACCCGCAACACAGGCATTTGCAGACGCGCAAACCAAACGCGTATGCCGGTTGGGATGCGCTCTTCGGCCAGAATTGCCTGAAACATGAGGGCGACGATTTCAATCGTGGCTTTTTCCCCCTTGGTTTCCGCTTTCTTTTTGAGCTCCTGGGTTTTCTGACGCAAATCACCTGCGACACGTGCAACCCCTGCAGAGCTGTAGTCTTCAAATTGCGTGCCGCCAGGCGCATAGTCTCCCGCCACGCCCGGTCGATAGGCCATGGCAGCAGCCAAGGCGGGTGATGGTGGCTGGTGCTCAGCGCCACCAAAATCACTACCCGCATGACTCACAAACAGTCTGCGAATTTGGCCGATGACCCCTTGTGCACGACTCCGCGCCCGCGCGAGCGGCGTGGTTGCTGTCAACATGCGCGTCTCGTCAGTCGCGCCGTATGCGTTGCCCGCTGCACTGATGGTGGTGGACTGTCGCCAGAACGGCGTAGGCGTCGAAGTGCCTACGCCTTGCGTACCGGAAGCTAACGCTGCACCTGCGCTCGATGAATCGGCGGCAGCCCCGCCCCAACCCAAACGGCCACTGAAAAGGCGGGCATCCTGGGCCTCAGAGCCCGAAGCAGTAGCGCCACCGGCATAACCCCCGCCATAAGAGGCCCTATCTCCAGCCAATGAAGGTGCACCCGTGCCTTGAGAGCCGCGCGGACCACCCAAGCCTGCTTGGTAGGGGTCACCATTTTCATACCCTGCTCCGCTTAACTCAGCACCACCAGATACAGGTGCGCCTGAATTTGGCGAGCGTTGGTTAGGTGCTTTGACAGGTGACTTGACCCGGTCTTTCAACTCGATCGTCGGCAATACGCCCTTGCTGATCAGGACATCGTTCGCATTTTTGTAGGCAGTAATCAGTCGCTCAATCAATAAGCGCTGGACAACTTCTGTCACCATCGGCCAAGAGTCACCCGGCATACCTGAAACAGACCATTGCTCCACCAGCAAGAGGACCAGCACTTCCGGGCGGAAAAGGTCTTTCCCGTCCAGATCATCCAGGCCCTCAAGGTATTTGATCCGCACGCGCAAGTCTTCAAGCTGCGGCAAGACCTTTTCGTTCACGGACAACACCATCCGCGACGCGAGGATTTTGTTTTCGACGACCTCGGTGCCCACCAGTTCGAGGTTGGCGGAACGGACTTCTGTCGTCTTCTTTACTTCAGAAGGAGATAGGCATTCTCGCCAAGACTTCTGTGTGCCCTCGACCCACAAGGGACGGCTTTGCTTGTAAGCCATCCAGATGTCACGACGAGTTTGCGAATCACGGGCATTGCTAGGCTCGTCGACGAGCTCTGTGAGCCGATCCTGAACCGCTGCGCCGATTTCCAACAAGGCTTTGCAAGATTCCGCGAAAAACCGCTCCCGCAGTGCGCGAGCGAGTTGCAATCGAGGCGAAAGCGCCTGGCCGGTAGCCATGTTGGGAGAGTCCTTTTACTAAACTGCCGCCCCTGCGTTCGGGTCGTTTGGATCGAGATCCTTTTTGGGCCCGCCCTTTACCAAATCTTCCCGCTGGATACCTAACCACATAGAAATGGAAGCGGCCACAAACACAGACGAATAAATGCCAAACAAGATGCCGATCGTGAGCGCCATCGCAAAATAATGAAGCGTAGCACCGCCGAAAATCAACATCGACAACACCATCAACTGGGTAGAGCCATGGGTGATGATGGTTCGACTGATTGTGGAGGTAATCGCATTGTCAATGATTTGCTCCGTGTTCATCTTGCGGTAGCGCCGGAAATTCTCTCGGATCCGGTCAAAAATCACAACCGACTCGTTTACCGAATAACCCAAGACGGCCAAAACCGCTGCCAGCACCGGGAGCGAGAACTCCCACTGGAAAAAGGCGAAGAAACCGAGAATGATGATCACATCATGCAAGTTGGCGATGATGGCCGCAACGGCGAACTTCCACTCAAAACGGATGGCCAAGTAAATCATGATGCCGACCACCACGAACGCAAGCGCTTTCAAGCCATCAGCGGCCAGTTCATCGCCGACCTGAGGCCCCACAAACTCGGTACGACGCAAGGTTGCGGTGGCATCAGACGCCTTCAGCGCAGTCAACACCATGTCGCTTTGCTGTCCGGAAGTACTGCCTTTTTGAACTGGCATCCGGATCAACACATCCTGTGCAGTGCCAAAGTTTTGGACCTGCACATCATTGATTCCCAACTTTGCCACTGTGGTGCGAATAGCGTCGAGGTTGGCAGGCTGCGAGTAGCTCACCTCCATCAACGTCCCGCCGGTGAACTCCACCGACAGGTGCAGACCGCGGGAGAACAGAAAAAATACGGCCGCCAAAAAAGTGACGAACGAAATTACATTGAAAACCAAAGCATTCCGCATGAACGGAATGTCACGGCGGATTTTAAAAAATTCCATGACTTTTCCTTAAGGGGTAGTGACTTCGGTGCCGCTATCCGGACGCCACACGGTCCCAATAGAAACCGTTTTCAGCTTCTTCTGACGACCGTACCACAAATTCACCAAACCACGCGAGAAGAACACGCCGGAGAACATGCTGGTCAGAATCCCCAAGCAGTGCACGACCGCGAAGCCTCGCACAGGGCCGGAGCCGAATGCCAACAATGCCAAACCGGCGATCAGGGTGGTTACGTTCGAATCAATGATGGTCGCCCATGCGCGGTCATAACCGGCGTGAATCGCGGCTTGGGGAGATGCGCCATTGCGTAGCTCTTCCCGCACGCGTTCATTGATCAACACGTTGGCATCAATTGCCATACCCAGAACCAGCGCCATCGCCGCCATACCTGGCAATGTCAATGTCGCTTGCAGCATGGAGAGCACCGCCACCAGCAACAATAGGTTGAAGGCCAGTGCCAAGCTGGAAATCACGCCAAACAGCATGTAGTAGCCGCACATGAAAATGGCAACCGCCACAAAGCCCCAGGTCACGCTCAGGAAACCCTTGGCAATATTCTCGGCACCCAAGCTCGGCCCGATCGTGCGCTCCTCGATGATCTCCATCGGAGCCGCCAAAGATCCGGCACGCAACAGCAGCGCAGTGTCTGCCGCTTCGACGGTCGTCATCCGGCCGGAAATCTGAACACGCCCGCCACCGATTTCGGCGCGAATCACCGGTGCGGTCACGACTTCGCCTTTGCCTTTTTCAAACAGCAAAATCGCCATGCGCTTGTTGATGTTCTCGCGGGTTACATCACGGAAAATGCGAGCTCCCTTGGCATCCAGCGACAAATTCACGGTGGGCTCTTGGGTCTGGCCATCAAATCCGGGTTGCGCGTCTGTCAGGTTCTCGCCCGTCAGAATCACTTGCTTCTTTACGATGACAGGGATGCCTTCGCGATCCAGGTAACGTTCGGAGCCGAAGGGAACAGGACCGGTTCCGGTTTCTGCCGCACGGGCTTCGGAGCCTTCATCGACCAGGCGCACTTCCAGTGTTGCGGTGCGTCCGAGGATGTCTTTGGCCTTGGCCGTGTCCTGCACGCCGGGCAACTGCACCACGATGCGGTCCAGGCCTTGCTGCTGAATCACCGGTTCTGCAACACCCAGCTCGTTGATCCGGTTGTGCAAGGTGGTGATGTTTTGCTTGAGCGCTTGGTCTTGGATGGTTTTTCCGGAGACCTGTTTGATCGTGGCGACCAGTTTGACGTCCTGCCCATCAGCGGCAGACACTGCATCCAGATCGGTGAACTGATCCTGAATGATGCGCTGGGCTGCCTGAGCGGTAGCCGCGTCCCGGAACCGGATCTCGATGGCTTGGCCGTTACGAGCGATACCGCTGTGGCGCACGTTCTTTTCACGCAAGATGGTGCGAATGTCTCCGGACAGCGACTCTGCCCGCTTGGTGAGCGCTGCCTGCATGTCGACCTGCAACATGAAGTGCACTCCACCGCGCAAATCCAATCCCAAGTACATCGGCGATGCGCGCAAGGAAGTCAGCCAGGCCGGCGAACGTGACAGCAAATTGAGCGCAACGATGTAGGAGGGGTCCGCACTGTCCGGGTTGATCGCTTTTTGAACCGCATCTTTGGCCTTGAGCTGCGTGTCCGTGTCGGCAAAGCGCGCCTTCACGGACGCACCATCCAAGGCCACCGCATCGGGCGTCAAGCCGGCGCTCTTCAGCGCCTGCTCTACCTTGGCCAGTGTGGCGGCATCGACCTTCACCGACGACTTGGCCGTTGAAACCTGCACTGCCGGTGCTTCGCCAAACAGATTGGGCAAGGCATATAAGCCACTGACCACCAGCGCGACCAGAATGATCGCGTACTTCCACACCGGATAACGGTTCATGATCGCGCTTCGCTAACAGTTAAAAACGGCCGCTTACTTGATGGAGCCTTTAGGCAACACTTGCACTACCGCGCTGCGCTGCACTTGGATTTCCACGCCGCTGGCCACTTCCAGGCCGACATAGCTGTCACCCATCTTGCTAACTTTGCCCAGTACGCCACCAGCAGTTACCACTTCATCACCCTTGGCCAAGGCGTCGATCATGGCGCGGTGCTCTTTCTGCTTTTTCATTTGGGGGCGGATCATCACGAAGTACAGCACCACAAACATCAGCACCAAAGGCAGCATGCTCATCAAAGAGGATTGCATGTCACCGCCAGCGGCAGCAGGAGCAGTTTGGGCAAAAGCAGAAGAAATGAACACAGGCAAACTCCACAAAAGGGATCAGAACAAATAGTTTTCCACCCGCGGCACAGCCACGCGCGAACCGACCGGCTGATAACCAGTCAACCGGTCATTGTAAGCGGGGGAAAAGGCCCGCCCATGATGGGCGGGCAAGGCCCTAGGCGGCTCGGGCCTGTTGAGTCGCGGGGCTTGCGTGGTAGCGGGCCAACAAATCAACCCACTGGGTCCGGGCAGCCTTCAAGTGACGGGCCTTGACATGGCCATAGCCACGGATGTGCTCGGGCACACGGGCGAACGCCAGCGCGGCATCCCGGTTGGATGCGCTCAAGGCAGGCAACATTCCTTCGATGGCTGAGCGGTATTCGCCAATCAGCGCCCGCTCCTCACGGCGCTCCTCGGTGTATCCGAAGACGTCCAGTGCGGTACCCCGGAGCACTTTCATGGGTGCCAAAAGACGGAAGCCCCAGCCCATCCAGGCGCCAAACCGGGACTTCAAGGCCTCGCCCTGCTCGTTTTTACGCGACCAGATCGGGGGTGCCAAGTGGTAGGCGAGCTTGAAATCCCCCTCAAACATCCGGCTGATCTTGCGGTGAAATGCGGTATCGGTGTGCAGCCGGGCTACCTCGTACTCGTCTTTGTAGGCCATCAGCTTGAACAAATAGCGCGCAACCGCTTCCGTCAATGCCAGCTTGCCCCCCTCGATGCCAGACTCTGCTGCGCGCACCTGGGTCACAAAGTCGACATAACGACCTGCGTACGCTGCATTTTGGTAAGCCGTTAAAAACTCGCTACGCCGCTCGATAAGTTCATCCAACGTTTCTTTGCTGCGGGGAACAAATGCCAGTACTTGCCCCGGCGACATGGCCCGCTGAACCGCAGGCCAATCCACCGCGGCACGGCGGCCCCACTCAAAAGCAGCCTTGTTGTTGCCCACCGCCACTGCATTGAGCTCGATGGCACGCATCAACGATGCCAACCCAAGAGGAATCCAGCCCTTTTGCCACGCGTAGCCCAACATCATGGGGTTGGTGTATATGCTGTCTCCCAACAATTTGGTGGAGGCGGCATCCGCATCGAACAAGCCCACATGCGCCTCACCCACCGTGCGGGTGATGTCGGCTACACACTGGTCGCCGGGGTTGGCCCAGTCAGCGTTGCGCACAAAACCAGCGGTCGGCACCGTGTTGGCGTTGAGTGCCACATGGGTGCGGCCGGGCCGCATGCGGATCAGCGTTTCTTTACCGGCCACCACGACCGGGTCACAGCCCAACACCAAATCTGCAGACGCCGTACCAACCCGCGTGGTGCGGATCGCGTCCTGCGACGCGCCAATCAACACATGGCTCCAAGTCGCGCCGCCCTTTTGTGCCAAGCCACCGGCGTCCTGGGTGACGATGCCTTTGCCCTCTAGGTGGGCTGCCACGCCTAGCAGTTGCCCGATGGTGATCACGCCCGTACCGCCCACGCCGGCCACGATGGTGCCCCACACGCCGCCTTGCACCCTTGCGAGGTCGGGAAGCTGAGGGTCCGGCAGCGCCGGCCAGCCGCTGGCATCGGTTTGTAACTTGACCGGCTTCTTCAGGCTGCCGCCTTCCACCGTCACAAAGCTGGGGCAAAAGCCTTTGACGCAAGAGATGTCTTTGTTGCAAGTGCTCTGGTTGATCTGGCGTTTGCGCCCGAAGGGGGTCTCCAGCGGCTCCACGCTCATGCAGTTGCTTTGCACGCCGCAGTCGCCACAGCCTTCGCACACCAACTCGTTGATGACAACCCGCTTGGCGGGGTCCAGCATGGTGCCGCGCTTGCGGCGGCGGCGCTTTTCGGTGGCGCAGGTCTGGTCGTAAATGATGACGGTAGTGCCTTTGATGTCGCGGAACTCGCGCTGGATGCGGTCCAGCTCGTCGCGGTGCTCGATGGCAATACCCTCGGGCAGTCCATCCACATCGTCGTATTTCTCAGGCTCGTCCGTCACCACTATGATTTTGATAGCGCCTTCCGCACGCATGCTCTGCGCTATCTGCACCACCGAGTGCCCTTCCGGCCGCTCACCCACCTGCTGGCCGCCGGTCATGGCCACCGCATCGTTGTAAAGGATTTTGTAGGTGATGTTGACGCCGGCCGCAATGCTCTGGCGAATCGCCAGCAAGCCGCTGTGGAAGTAGGTGCCATCGCCCAGGTTGGCGAAGATGTGTTTGTCGTTGGTGAACGGCTGCTGCCCGACCCACGGCACGCCCTCGCCGCCCATTTGGGTAAAACCATCGGTGCTGCGGTCCATCCAGATGGTCATGAAATGGCAGCCGATGCCGGCCATCGCACGCGAACCTTCCGGCACTCGTGTGCTGGTGTTGTGCGGGCAGCCTGAGCAGAACCAGGGCTGGCGTACCGCCGCCGCTGCGCCGGAGTTACCCAGCTCAATGACGTGCATAGCCCGCTCTTTGGCTTCCAGAATTGCCATCTGGGCATCGATACGGGCGCTGGTGTCGGCATCCAGCCCCAGCTTTTTGATGCGCTGGGCAATCGCACGGGCGATGATGGCTGGCGACAAATCCGCATTCGCGCGTAGCAAAGTATTAGCGCTCGGGTTGGGCATGGACCACTCGCCACCGGCGCCATAGTGGTCTGGCGTCTCTACCTCGTTGAACTTGCCCAGCACGGTGGGGCGCACGTCCGCGCGCCAGTTGTACAGCTCTTCCTTGAGCTGGTATTCGATGACCTGGCGCTTTTCTTCCACCACCAGAATCTCCTGCAAGCCGGTGGCGAATTCGCGGGTCAGTTGCGCCTCCAGCGGCCACACCACGCCCACCTTGTGCAGGCGGATGCCGATGCGGCGGCAGGTGTCGTCATCCAACCCTAGGTCCAGTAACGCTTGGCGGGTGTCGTTGTACGCCTTGCCGCTCGAAATGATGCCGAAGCGATCGTGCGGACCTTCAATCACGTTGTGGTTCAGCCGGTTGGCACGGATGTAGGCCAGCGCGGCATACCACTTGTAATCAAACAGGCGGGCTTCCTGGTCCAACGCGTGGTCGGGCCAGCGGATGTGCAGGCCACCGGGTGGCAACTCAAAGTCGGCCGGCATGCGGGTGAGGACGCGCTCGGGGTCGATGGTGACGGTGGCGCTGGACTCCACAATTTCCTGAATCGTCTTCATGCCCGCCCACACGCCGGAAAAACGGCTCATGGCAAAGGCGTGCAGACCCAGGTCCAGAATCTCCTGCACGTTGGCCGGGAAGAACACCGGGAAACCGCAGGCCTTGAAGATGTGGTCGCTCTGGTGGGCGGCGGTGGAGCTTTTGGAGATGTGGTCATCTCCCGCCACGGCGATCACACCGCCCCAGGGCGTGGTGCCGGCCATGTTGGCGTGCTTGAAAACGTCAGAGCAGCGGTCCACACCGGGGCCCTTGCCGTACCAGATGCCGAACACGCCGTCGTATTTGTTAGTGCCGGGCGGTGCAAAGCCCAGTTGCTGCGTGCCCCACAGGGCGGTGGCGGCCAGCTCCTCATTCACCCCCGGCTGGAACTTGATGTGGTGGGCCTCCAAGTATTTTTCTGCCTTGACCAGCGACTGATCATAGGTGCCCAAGGGCGAGCCGCGGTAGCCACTGATAAAGCCGGCCGTGTTCTTGCCGGCGCGCTGGTCGCGCACGCGCTGCAGCATCGGCAGCTTGACCAGGGCCTGCACGCCGCTCATGAAAGCGCGGCCGTGGTCGAGGGCGTATTTGTCGTCGAGAGTGACCGAATCCAGCGCCGTGCGGATGTGCGCGGGCAGGTCCCGGTTGAGGGGTGCATTCATGGTGCTTGTCTCCGTGTTTTTGTTCGGCAAAGTGTATGCCCGCAACTCAGATAGGTGTTTGCGTTCTTTGCCTGAAAACCACCTCTCAAAGAACGATTCTTTCTCCATAATGCGTTTTATGGAAACACTTGACCGTTATGACCTGTCCATCCTGAGCGAGCTGCAAAACGATGGGCGCCTCAGCAACGCCGAACTCGCCACCCGCGTGGGCCTGAGTGCGGCGCCGTGCTGGCGGAGGGTGAAGGCGCTGGAGGACAGCGGCTTCATCACCGGATACCGGGCGGAAATCAACCGCCAAAAAATCGGGCTGGGGGTGCTGGCCTTTGTGCGGCTGGACGCCAACCGCAACAGCGGCGATGTGCTGCAGGAGCTTGAAGAGGCGATACGGCGGATCCCGGAGGTCATCAGCTGCCACTACATCAGCGGCACCGGTACTTTTGAGCTGCAAGTGGTGAGCCGTGACCTGAACAGCTTCAGCCAGTTTGCACGCGAGGTGCTGATCAACCTGCCCAACGTCAAAGACCTGCACACCAGCTTCTCGCTGGGTGAGGTCAAGGCCAGCAGTGCGCTGCCCTTGAGTCAGTTACAAGCGCCGCCCACAGGCGCCACCATGAAAGGACGCCCATGAACCGCAGAGATTGGCTGGCTTTGGCACTGTTTTGGCACCTGGCGCCCGCTGTATATGCGCAAGCAGCTATGAATTCAGGAGCAAATGCAACTCCCTTGCCCTTGCGCAATCTGCTCCTCGAAGTGAGGCAGGTGCAAACCGAAGATGGCCAGCAGGCGGGCGTAGACCTGCAAGGCGGCAGGGTCACAGGCGGCCTGGCGCAAGGCCGGAGCAGCGGGACGGCGGTGCAACAAATTCTTATCCTGAATGGCCGGCCTGCACGCATCGCAGTGCAAACACAAACGCCATTGCGCTTGCTGCAAAGCTTTGTGCGTAACGGGCAAATCGTGACCACCCAAGGGACCGTGCTGATAGAAGCTGGCACGGGCTTTAGTGCGCTACCGCGCTGGGATGGTGGAGATATGGTCGAGGTGGAACTCAATACCCAACAGGCGCTGCGACCCCTGTTTCCCCAAGCTGGGGCAGTGAATGCGCCACCGGCACAGTCCAACACCGGCAGCAGCATGCTGCTGCCCTTGGGCGAATGGATGACGGTGGCAGAGACCGAGCAAAACCTGCAGAACAACCAGCAGAGCCTGCGTGGCGCGCAGTTACAGAATGGTGTGACCCGGACAGAGGTTCAACTCAGGGTGAGCGTGCGCTGATAGCCCGCGGCGGCCACCTCCGGCCGCCGGGTGGCGCTGCCCTTAGCGGTGCAGCACTTCGCGGATGGTGGCGGCCAGTTCTTCTTCCACGAACTTGGCAATGTAGGCATCCGCCCCCACGCTCTTCACATGGCTCTCGTTGGTGGCACCGGTTAGCGAAGAGTGAATGATCACCGGAAGGCTGCTGAACCGGCCATCTTGCTTGATGTTGCGGGTCAAAGTGAAACCGTCCATTTCGGGCATTTCGAGATCGGTCAACACCAAGGCCACTTTGTCTTTGATGGACTTGCCTTCATCCGTAGCTTGGGCGTTGAGCGATTGCAATTTCTCCCACGCTTCTTTGCCGGTTTTGGTCATGATGTAGGGGACATCCATGCCTTTGAGGCCCTTCTCGATCATCATGCGTGCCACGGCAGAATCGTCAGCCGCCAGAATGATCTGACCCGGCTCCAAGCGCAGCTTGGGCGCGGTGCTCGGCACCTCTTCCTTGACTTCCTGAGGCATCACATCGCGGAGGATCTGCTCGACATCCAGCACTTGGGCCAAGCGGGTGTTTTCGGCATTGCCATCCAGGCGCGCAATACTGGTCACCAAGCCACCGCCGGTGTTTTCGGCAGACAGGACTTGCTTCCACTCCAGGCGCACGATTTCGTTGACCTCTTCGACTGCAAAAGCTTGTGTCGTGCGGGCGAACTCGGTCACCAGCAAAATGCCCAGCCCCTTGGTCGGCGTACAACCCACCACCTGCGGCAAGTTGATCACGGTGATCATTTGGCCCCGGATGTTGGCCACGCCCATCACGGCGGGCGGTGAATTCACCATGGCGGTGATTTCGGGCATCACCAGGATTTCTCGAACCTTGAACACATTGATGCCGAACAATTCGCGGCGCTGGGTGCCGGGGGCCTCACCCAATCGGAACAGCAGCAGTTCGAACATGCTGTTGGCGGCCAGATTGGTCCGCTCATCAATGTCGCGCATCTCTTTGCTCATAAGTCCGTCCTTAATTTCCGAATCTCACAGATTGAATGTATCCATACTAACGGTTTCTACGCTATTTGGGCCACAAAATCCACATTTGCAATGGTTGTCGCATGCGACCGGCTAGCTCTGCCGCGTCCGGCCCCCAGCCGGCAAAGTAGTCGGCACGCACCGCACCGGTAATCGCGCTCCCGGTATCTTGTGCAAGTACCAATTTTTGCAAATTTGTTTGATTTCCCGTCGAAGTCAACCAGACGGGCGCACCATAAGGGATGCTGCCAGGGTCCACGGCGATGGAGCGCCCGGGCGTCAAGGCAACGCCTTGGGCGCCTTTGGGCCCGAAGGCAGCATCCAACTCACCGAGTGGCTCTTCCTTGAAAAAAACCACCCGCGGGTTCGACCACAAGAGCTCCTGCTGCCGCTGCGGGTTTTGCGCCAGCCAGGCTTTGATGCCGGGCCATGAGGCGTCTTTGATCAAGCCTTGATCCAAGAGCCAACGGCCTACGCTGCGGTAGGGCTGCTCGTTGGTACCTGCGTAGGCCAGGCGAACCCAGCGCACGCTGCCGTCAGGCTGGGTAATCCGTACCCGCCCGGAACCCTGAATCTGAAGCACCAAAGCATCCACCGGATCCGCCAGGTACGCGATCGCCTTGCCACGCAGGGCTGCCTGCGCTTCCGGCAAGGTCTCCATTTCCTGGCGGGTGAACCACGGTTTGCGGGGCGTCATTCCCGCGGGCAGCTGGTACAGCGGCACGGAAAAGCCGGGTGCTGGTTGCCGGCTGGCATCCAATATCGGCTCGTAATAGCCGGTCAACAACCCTGTGGGCTCACCTTGCAATGTCTCCACACGGTGCGGCTGGAGGCGGGCTTGCATCCACTCCATTTGCTCTTGAGGACTTCCAATACTCAAGCGGCGCACTTCTGCACACAAGGCAGACATGGGCGGCTGAGGCCTCTCGCAGCTCTTCAACCACGCGTTCCATGCCTCGAACAGGTTGTCAGCACCCCAACCGGGGAGGCTGTCCCACGGAACCGGCACCCAACGGCTGCGCGATTGGGTCACTACCGGGCCGACTGCAGGCGCGGGGCCAGGCGCTGCCGGTACCACGGTGCGCACCGGCTCGACCGGTGCGCGCACCACCGGCGGCGCGCTACCGCACGCGGCCAGAATTCCTACAATCAGAGCCGATACAGACCACCCCAAACAACGACGCATGACTTTGCTACTCCTCGAAGCGCTAGGCGCTGGCCTGATATTCATAGGCATCATCTGGTGGACCATGTTTCACGGGCGCAAGAACGGTGAACTGCCGCCCGAAGAGAATAATGACAAAAAAGAGGACTAGCCCAGGTATCGATTGCGCGAATTGCTACTAATTTAATAGCAATTATCCCAAAATCCGGTGCTGGAGCGCCGGCAACTGGGCGCGGCAATGCTGGAGCTGACGATAGTCCAGTTCCGCCAGCACAACGCCCGGGCCCTCGGCTTGCTCTGCGAGCACTTTGCCCCACGGATCGATCAGCAGACTTTGCCCCCAGGTGCGCCGCCCGCTCGGATGCACACCCCCTTGAGCGGCCGCAGCCACGAACGACAAATTTTCAATCGCCCGGGCGCGCAAGAGCACCTCCCAGTGGGCCTCTCCCGTGGTGTGGGTAAAGGCACTCGGGGCCAATAGCAAATCAACACCGCGTGCGGCGTATTCCCGGTAGAGCTCGGCAAAGCGCATGTCGTAACACACGCTCATGCCCACAGACCAGGTGTGTCCATCCCGAGACGGCAGGCTGAATACGGTGGGCGTACTGCCCCGCTCCAGCACCCGGGATTCGTCGTAACTCTCGGCCCCGTTGTTGAAGCGAAACAGGTGGATCTTGTCGTATCGGGCCACGCACTCCCCCTGCGGATTGAAGGCCAGCGAACTGTTGAACACATGGTCGGGCTGGCTGGCCGTCAAGGGCAAGGTACCGGCCACGATCCAGATCCCCAACGAGCGTGCTACCCCGGCCACAAAGTCCTGGATGGGGCCGCTCCCGAAGGGCTCTTGAATCGCCAGCTTGTCCGAATCACGCAGCCCGATCAAACAAAAATACTCGGGCAACACGGCCAGCTCGGCACCTTGGCGTGCGGCCTCTGTCAGCAAGGCTTGGGCGATCTGCAAGTTGTCCTGCACATGGCCGGTAGACACCATCTGGATGGCTGCGACTTTCATAGATCAACTCCGTAATTCAAAGGTATCAGGGCTTGCGCGGCACCTGGGTTACTTTGGGGTCCAGCCAAGTGCCGTCCACCACAAACTCCTGGGTGGCCGCATTCACCAATGGGCCACGCAATAGCAGCTGGGCCAGAAAGGTGCTCAAGCCCACCACAGGATTAATAGCCGACGCAATCAGGGACGCGCTGCCCGCATTGATCTCCGGCACCACCACCACCCGCAGGTTTTGCGTTTCTTTGCTGATGTCGGCCTGGCCATCCATCAAGACTGCGGCATTGACGCCTTTCATCTGCAGATTATTGGTCTTGGCGACCCCCTGCTCAATCGCAATGTCGCCGCGGAAATAATCAAAGGCAAAACCTTCGCTGAACACATCGCGGAAATCGAGCATCAGCCGGCGCGGCAGGCTTTGTAAGCTCAACACGCCCAGCAGTTTGGCAATACCGGGCTCGGCTTTGAGAAACTGGCCCGTTTCCACATTCACATTGAATTTGCCGCTCATGCTGGGGTAATCCACCGTGATCGGGGAGCCGGCCCACGCAACTTGGCCCTCCACTTTGCCTTCGCCCTTGCGCACCACCCCGGGCATGCCCAAGCGGCTGAGCAGCTCGCCCGAGTCGCGGATATCAAGCTTGAAGTTCAGGACCGTGCGGCGGCGATCCCGCACACTGCTCCCCGGTGATGCGGCAGACGCATTGATAGCAGCCCAGTTGCCACTGGCTGTCAGCTCGGCTTCGGGGGTGCGGATATTGAAACGGTTGAGGCGCCATTCGCGGGCACCTGCACTCCCCAAGTTCACCGCCTCGACATCGATCCGGCCCAATTTTTTGCCACGCAGCACAAAGTCTTCAACCTCGATATCCAGAGCTGGAATCGCGGCAGGCTGCTCGTCCAAAAGCGACTCCACATCTTGCGCACCACTCTGGGCGATAGCCAGCCTTGCCAAGCGCGCGTACAAGCGCCCGGCATTGCTACCCGAGGGCTGGCGGTATTCGACATAGCCGGACAGCTCCGTCGCGTCCACGTTGGCGCGCCACAAAGGGCCTTCGCGCCCGCCCCCCACTACAACGTTGTTGAGTTGGCGCCCGGAGGCCAGCAGCTCCTTGGAGCGGAGCACCAGCACATTGGGCAGGTATTCGCTGGCGGACATTGCACCCGTCGAGGCGCTTCTTGCCGAGTCCACTGCTCCATCGGTACCGAGCTTGTCCGCAACTGCAGTCCACGCATCCACGTCCAACCGTGGAATGTTGAGGTTGGCGACGACACCGGCATCGGGTAGCGGAGCCGCCTCATCAGGGCCCAGCCCGACGGCAATCGCACCACTTTGCACATGGGGCTCCGCACCCGAGATATCGCGCACAAAAATGACCGATGCCAGCCGACCGACATCCAGTTGCAAACGGTCTTTCAAGCGTGTGGCCACCGCCGTCCCTGCCGGGCGCAGCACCGCCGATTCGAAGCGCACGGGTAGCGCTGCCTCGGCAGTTTTGGTCAAGGGTGCTGGCAGGTTCAATGCCATGCCGACCAGATTGGAGTTGATTTGCAGCTCCGGCACTCCCGAGCGAAAACCCAGGGTCGCGGTGTAACTGGCGGTGCCGCTGGCAAACTGGGCTGCGCGTGCGGCGGGGCCGAGTTCCTTGGCCTGACGCAAGCCTTCGGAAGTGGCGGTGCCACTAAAGCGCAACTGCGACACCACAGGCTTGGCGGCACCCGCGCTGCCAGACACCGGGGCCACCGACAAGCCCCCCTCAATACGCACATCCCCTCCCAGAGCGCGGGCTTGCGCACCGCTCAAACTGAAGCCAGATTGGTTGAAGTTGATGGTGCCCCGGAGGCGGGAGAGTTTGGGGATATCGGGGCGAATCTGCAGGTCATTGCCCGGCAACACCACGGTGCCTTGCACCGCCATTTTGTTGGAGTCCGCCAAGGGAAAACCCAGTTTGAATTTGTAATCCGCCACCCCCGTGGCAGAAGTTTGCGCCAGTGCTTTGTCCAAGGCTTCGGTCAGCGGAGAGCTATTCACAGCGCTCACCACATCCATGACCGGCCCTTTGGCCTCGGCTGTCACCGCTACGGTAGATGCATCAAACAAGCGGCTGACCTGGACATCCGCCTTTGAAAACTGCACACCACCGCCCCCCAGAGTGCCGCGGGTGAGTTTGACTTGGAGCTGATCTTTATCCAACACCATGTCGCCCTGCAGCTGGTTCAAGGCAGGCCAGGGCAAACTGTCTTTGGGCATGACCACCGCCGGCGCGAATGCAAAGCTGCCATTCTGAAAAGCCGCCGTAATTTTGAACTCGCCCTGGTTGGCGGTACGAAACGGGAAACGGGCCAAATCCCCTTTCACCTTAAAAGTTCCGCTGGTCAGCGCACCACCCAGCAGGGCCGCTTGCAAATAGTCGCGCCCATCTCGCTCCATCGCCAAGGGCAAATAGCGGGGCAAGCGGGCTGCGTCAGCCCGACTCACGCTACCCTGCAAATCCAGAATGCCCGGGTTCAGCGCAGTCACAGCCCCCAACTCCGGGCTGCTCCAAGTGAACTTCAACTCGCCAGCGGCATCCGCATTGGAAAAGCGCACGCCGCTGCCGCTCAGCTGCAGGCGCTTGCCGTTGAGCTTCCACTGCAGGTCACCGGCGAGTTGGTCAAACGTCACCAGCGGCTCTGCCAGCAAGTCCACCATATCCGCAGTGCCGCGCTGCATCGCCAAGGTCGCCTTGCCGCCGGACTGGTCTAACTCGAAGGTGGCATTCAGCCCCTCAAAGCCGGGGCGACTGTCGGCGCCGCAACGGCATGCAGGCACACCCAGCTGGCTGACCCGCCCTTTGACAGCGTACTCAGTCGGGCCGGTGGTCGCGCCACTCCAGCTGGCGTTGAGAGTCTCCATCACGCCCTTGGGGCTCAAGCGGAGCAAGCTGTCATGAACACTCGCATCAAGCGGTAAGCGCGCAGCGATTTGGGTCAACGCGGCGAGATCCAGGCGATCTGCACTCAGAGTACCCCGCTCTTTTTGGCTCGGGGTTTGCGCAAACAGTTGCAGTTGCACATTGCCTCCGGGCCAATGCAAGCCGTCCTGGGTGACGAACTGGAGTGCCTCTGTGCTGAACTGATTGCCACCGGCCAGCGTCTTCGCACCCAACCGGCCCGACACCGCGCTCAACTCGAGCGGCTCCAAACCTTGGCGCGTGGTCAATTGCACTTGCTGGAGGCTGACGTCGGCCACGGCACCTGTAGGCGCCCCTGCCACAACATCGACCCACGCCCGCATCGCGCCCTCTCCGCGTGTCAGTGCCACCCCCAAATCCACATAGCGGCCCAACTCTGCCAAATGGACTTGGGGCAAGTCGACAAATGCCTCGCCGTCCCAGTCCTGCCATTGGCCCTCGTGGCGCGACAGCAAGGGTTGCTTGAATATGCCGCGCGCACTCAGGCGTTGCCCCCAGGATGCAGGCGGCGTCGCATCGAGGCGCAATGCATGGCCACGCAAGCTATTGCGAATCACCAAGTCAACATCGTCAAACACCACAGACTCCACCGGGCGGGTCTCGTCCGTCCAGGTGACCCGACCGCGGAGCAACGCAATTTCAGGCTGCGAGAACAACCAGTCGGCCACGCGCCCGTCTGTGTTGTTCGAGCCACTTACCGGCAGACCGGCAATCCACCAGCTTCCGTCGATGGAGCGCCGGATATCTAACGATGGACTCTCGATGTGCAACTGCTCCAAACCACCGACCAGCAGTGAGCGGGGCGATAGTGCGGCCAGCACACTGGGCAGCACGAGAGCCTCACGCCCCTCTTGATCCAACACACTGACCCGCAGTAACTCAATGGACGGGATCACGCCATTGGAGCGGGCCTGCATATCCCCGATTCGCACGGGCAACCCTAGGGCTTGCGTGGCCTGCGTTTCTACCCATGGGCGAAGTTCTGCGATTCGCGGCACAATGAGAAAATGCAATCCGCACCAAAGCAACCCGATAGCCAGCCAGCCCATAGCCAGCACCCGCAGCGCCCACTTTGCCAGGCCTGCGAACACCCGAAAGCGGAGTGAGGGAGCGGAGATTAAATCGTTCATCGTGCTATGGGGACTATTCAGGAATTATGACCCGCCTTGAAAACCAGGCCACCGTGGCACACGCCCGTTTTGTCCAACGTGTCAGACGCCGGTACGCCACAGAATCCGCTTTGTTGCCCCCCGGCCTTCCGGGCAAAGCGGCTATGGCATCTCTCGCTTCATCCCTGGAGTTTGCAGGCCATGAGCCGGGCCATGTGCTCCGGATCACACGGCAGCTGATACTGGAGAGATTGGCCACTTTGGACTGCGAAGAGCGGTCAACGGTAGAAGACGTGACAGCGTCGATGACGGCCCTGGCCGAGTTTTCGCTAGATCGCGCCTTTGCACTCAGCTACACGGCTTTGACCGCCCAGTACGGCACGCCCCTATCCACCTCCGGCACCGCTGCGCAGTTATTGGTAGTGGGCATGGGCAAGTTGGGCGCCCGCGAACTCAATGTTTCCAGCGACATCGATCTCATTTATGTCTATGACCTGGATGGCGAGACCACCGGCGACAGCGTGGGTCGCGGCCGGATCTCTAACCAAGAGTTTTTTGCCAAGATGGTGCGCGGGATCTATGCACTCATCGGAGACAGCACAGACCACGGCTTTGTGTTCCGGGTAGACCTCGCGCTGCGACCGAACGGCAATTCGGGGCCTGCAGCGGTGTCGCTGAGCGCACTCGAAGAGTATTTGCACGTGCAGGGCCGGGAGTGGGAGCGGTTCGCTTGGCTCAAGAGTCGTGTGGTGGCGCCCGCGGCAGCGGTGGGCAGTGGATTCGCATTGCAACTGCGCGGCGTCGTGGTTCCGTTCGTGTTCCGGCGCTATCTGGACTACAACGTTTTCGATGCCCTGCGAGTATTGCACCGGCAAATCCGCGACCATGCCGCAAAGCGCAGCGCGGGCCGGCCCGAGAGAAGCAACGACGTCAAATTGTCACGTGGCGGCATCCGGGAGATTGAGTTCACGGTCCAGCTATTGCAAGTGGTGCGGGGTGGCCAATTCCCGGACCTGCGCACCCGGCCCACGACCAGTGCGCTTAGCCGGCTGGTGCGCGCAGGCTTGATGCCCCAAGACAGCGCGACGGCCCTGACCGAGGCCTACCTCTTCTTGCGCAAGGTGGAGCACCGCATCCAATACCTTGACGACCAACAAACCCATGTGCTGCCCACCAACGAAGAGGATTTGTGCTGGATCGCATCGACGCTGGACCTCCGTGGCAGCGGCGAACTTTTACAGGAGCTGGACCGGCACCGCGAGGTGGTGGCCCAAGAGTTCGACTCCTTGCTAGGGGGCAGCGAGCCCTCTTGCAAAGGTTGCACAGGCAAGCCCAATGCCAGCTTGATGGACCTGGAGTCCGTGTTGCCTGGGTTGGAAGGCAGCTTCCAGGCCCGGATCAAGGATTGGCAAAGCCACCCCCGGGTGCAAGCGCTCAAGGATGAATCGCGGCACCGGCTGATGCGACTGATTGTGCGTACCGGTCAATGGATCGCAGAAGGCCGGACCACAGAAGACGCGGCCGTCCGGCTCGCGGACTGGATCGAGCCTTTGCTGCGCAGAGAGAGCTATCTCGCCATGCTCCTGGAGCGCCCGCAGGTGCATGAGCGCTTGCTTCGCATGCTGGGCGCGGCCCGTTGGCCGGCGCGTTATTTACTCAAACACCCCGGGGTGATCGACGAACTGGCAGATAGCCGGACACTGGACGATCGATTCGACGCCCCGCTCTTCGAAGCGGACTTGGAGCGCCGCAGATCGGCACTCCAGGTCAGTGGCGAAGATGACGATGAAAGCCTGCTCAATCTTTTGCGCCGGGCTCACCACGCTGAGGTGTTCCGTACGCTGACTCGCGATATCGAAGGCCGCTTGACGGTCGAGCAAGTGGCGGATGACTTGAGCGCTTTGGCGCAATCCGTGCTCGCGGTGACGACGCGCTGGTGCTGGATGCGGTTGAAAAATCGACATGCAGAGATTCCGCAGTTCGGCATCATCGCCTACGGAAAACTAGGCGGGAAAGAACTGGGTTACGGCAGCGACCTCGATATCGTGTTCGTGTACGACGATGCTGACGAACGGGCCGCCGAGGTGTACTCGGCACTGGTGCGCAAGCTCATCAACTGGTTGACCGTCAAGACCGGTGAGGGCGACTTGTATGAAATTGACACGGCCCTGCGACCGAATGGCAACTCCGGCCTCCTGGTCACCAGTTTTGAGGCGTACTCGAATTACCAACAGCAGCGCGGTAGCAACACGGCGTGGACTTGGGAACACCAGGCTATCACCCGGGCCCGCTGCGTATTCGGCAGCTCCGCTTTGGCACAACGCTTTGAATCCGTGCGCCATGCCGTGATCTGCAGCCCACGGGATGTGTCCTCACTGCGGGCTGAGATACACCACATGCGAGACCGTGTGCGACAAGCGCACACGGTACAGCCTGACTTTTTCGACGTCAAACACAGCCCCGGCGGCATGGTAGATATCGAATTCGCGGTCCAGTTTTTGGTGCTTAGCTATGGACGCATTCATGCCTCGTTGTTGGATAACGTCGGAAACATTGCGCTGTTGCAGCGCGCGCAAGCCGCGGGGCTACTGCCCGGCTCGATAGGCTCCGATGCGGCGCAAAGCTACCGGGAACTGCGGCACATCCAGCACACCGCACGACTCAACGAAAGCCCGACCACGATCGTGAGCACAGCGCTACCGGCTGAACAGGCTGCGGGCCTTGCACTATGGGGACACGTGTTCGGGACTTGATGCGCGTTGGCGCCTAGGTATTACGAGGCGCTTGCCCGTATCTTTTTTACCAAACCGGTCGTGGAGTAACCACTCACAAACGGCAAAGCCTGTGCCCGCCCGCCCCACGACTCCACCAAGCGGGTTTCGGGCAGCACAGACATGTCGTAATCGCCGCCCTTCACCAGGATATCCGGGCGGATGCGGGCGATCAGGGCCTCTGGCGTGTCCTCGGCAAACCAAGTGACCAAGTCCACAGCGCCTTGGCTCGCCATGACGACCGCGCGATCCGCCTCCGCGTTTAGGGGGCGGTCATCGCCCTTGCCCAATCTGCGCACCGATGCGTCCGTGTTGAGCGCCACAATCAAGCTACCGCCCAAAGCGCGGGCCTGTGCGAGGTACAGCACATGCCCGCGGTGCAAGACATCGAAAACACCATTGGTGAACACCCAAGGGCGAGGCAGCACTGCCAACGCAGCAGACAAGCTGTCTGCAGGCTGGATTTTGTCGAGGAACGCAGGAAGTGGAGCAGATGAAGTCATGAGCAGCATCCTAGCAGCCCTATTTGCCGGGAGGCCGTGGCTCAAGTACGGTCCGTTGCAGCCGATGGAAACTGCATAATCACCCGGCCCTATGCACCTTGTCCCCATCAATATAGAAACCATCCGCATCGGATCGCCGCTTCCTTTTCCATTGATGGACAAGGACGGCGTACTGCTGGCGCGCAAATCGTATGTGATTTCCTCGCGTCGGGATTTGGAAGAGTTTTCGCAACGAGGCGGTGGCTTGTTTATCAATGTGGCGGACTCGGAGGCCCTGCACCGTGCGTATGTCGAGCACCTTTATGAACTGGTGCGTGACGATAAGTCGCTGGGTGAGATTGCCGACACCAAGCTCTCGGGCGATGCACTGATTGAACGTCAAGCTGCACAAGACGACCGCATGGACTGGCTGGATCTGCAAGCCATTTCCAACGCCCTTTTGCGTGACACGCAACCGGCAAGCTTTCGGAGCCGGCTGGATCGCCTGCTGCGTCAATTGCAACGCCACAGCCGGCGCAACCCGGATGGAACGCTGTTTGCCCTGATTTACCTGTCTGCCGCCGAGCTGCGCATGTACAGCGCAACCCATGCGATGTTGGTGAGCGTCATGTGCATGATGGCCGCCAAGGAGGTGTTGAATTGGTCAGACGAGGATCAGCAATTGGCAGGGGCCGCAGCCCTCACCATGAATGTGAGCATGACGGACCTGCAAGACCGGCTGACGACGCAAGTGGAGCCGCCGTCCATGGCGCAACGCGCGGAGATTGATCAACACGCGGAACATACCGTGGCGCTGATGAAAAGAATGGGCATCACCGATCCCGATTGGTTGCAAGCCATCCAGCAGCACCACACAGCACCTCCCGGCCCTTTGGCGCCACGCTCCCGCGGTGAAAGGCTTGCCCGTCTGATCCGGCGGGCAGATATGTTCGCAGCACGCTTGGCCCCGAGGGCCTCGCGCATGCCAATTTCCCCCGCAGCAGCCATGCAGGCTTGCTATTTCGACGAAAACCAGGCGATCGACGAAACCGGTGCGGCCATCATCAAAGCCGTGGGCATTTATCAGCCGGGCTCATTCGTGCGCCTTGCGACGAACGAGGTGGCTGTTGTGATTCAGCGCGGACTGAACACCACCACGCCGAAAGTTGCCGTTTTGTTGAACCGAAGCGGCGTGCCCACGATTGAGCCCACCATTCGTGACACCACGGTGCGCGACCACCGTATCGTGGCCAGCGTGGCACACAAGGATGTCAAAGTTCAGCTGAATTTGGAGCGGCTGCTTCCGCTTACCGCCCTCCCGAAATCAGACCGTCCCTGGTGAAGCTTCAGGTGCCGCGGCCAAGTCTTTGGAAAGTTCCTTGCGGTACTTGTTGAGCTCTTGAACCGTGGTGAAGCTACGCTCCATCAGCAAACTCAGGTTGTGAAGAATGCGTTCGACCACCTTGGTCTCCCAGACTGCATCAAAATTGATCTGGCGGTCCAGCCAGTGCTCCAACCACTCAGGGTTTGGCAGACGGCTCTGGATCGTATCCCGCGGAAATAACGATTTGTTCACATGCAAATTCGTGGGGTGCAGCGCCTGCGCTGTACGGCGCGCACTTGCCATCAGCACGCCCACTTTGGCAAATGCCGACTTTGCCTCGATCCCGAACTTGCCGATGGCACGCTTCATGTACTTGAGGTACGCACCGCCGTGGCGGGCCTCGTCCTGGCTGAGCTTGGTGTAGATCGCCTTGATCACCGGCTCTGTGTGCCAATCGCTCGCGCGGCGGTACCAGTGGTTGAGTCGAATCTCGCCGCAGAAATGCATCATCAAGGTTTCCAATGCCGGTGCGGGATCGAATTCAAAACGGATGGCATGCAGCTCCTCTTCCGTAGGCACGAGGTCCGGGCGAAACCGGCGGAGATACTCCATCAGTACCAAAGAGTGCTTTTGCTCCTCGAAAAACCAGATGGACATGAACGCGGAAAAATCACTGTCGCCACGGTTATCGCGCAGGAACATCTCTGTCGCAGGTAGCGCAGCCCATTCGGTGATCGCATTCATTTTGATCGTCGCAGCCTGCTCGTCCGACAACTGGGCGGGATCAAAACTAGACCACGGAATATCCTTCTCCATATCCCAGCGCACCGATTCGAGTTGCTTAAAAAGTTCGGGGTACAGCATGACTACCTTTCAAAACTGAACAAATTCTAGACCGAAGCTGTGTCAATCGCTTGACATGTTTACCGATTAAGCACCCCGGGCGGAATCGCGCAAACAGCACAAAAAAAAACAGACACACAAAACTTCTCTTGCGATATATTACCAATCAGTCACAAAATTACCAACACGTTCAAAAAATTACGCTCATGAGACTCGCGATCATCGGTTCCGGCATCTCCGGCCTTGCTGCGGCTCACCGCTTGCGTGGCCAAGCGGACGTCACTTTGTTTGAGGCTGGCGCCTACTTTGGGGGCCACACACACACGGTAGACATCACCTTACCCGGCCCGCGCGGCGCAGTAACACACGGTGTGGACACCGGATTTTTGGTGTTCAACGAGCGCACCTACCCGAATCTGATTGCCTTGCTGGCCGAATTGGATGTGGCGACCTCTAAGTCAGACATGTCTTTTTCTGTGCAGGTCCCGGGCGCCAAAGGAAGCCACGCGCTCGAATGGAGCGGGTCATCGCTGGACACGGTGTTCGCCCAGCGCAGCAACCTGGTCAACCCGCGTTTCTTGCGTATGCTGCGCGATGTGCTGAGGTTCAACCAACTCGCGACCGACATTGCGACCCGAAATGCAGAAACAGAGCTCATGCAACCGCTGTCGGCTTTTCTAGACCAACACCGGCTGTCTACAGAGTTCCGCGATTGGTATTTCCTGCCCATGCTCGGTTGCATCTGGAGCTGCCCGACAGACCAAATGCTGCAATTCCCTGTGGCGACAATGATCCGCTTTTGCCACAACCATGGGTTGATTCAAGTGAGCAATCGTCCGCAATGGTGGACAGTGACCGGCGGAGCTCGCCACTATGTGGAGAAAATTATCGCGGGCATCCCGGATAAGCGTCTCAACACGCCGGTGCAGCGCATCACGCGGGATGACCAAGGTGTGCTGATCACTACCGAGGGCAGCACCGAGCGCTTTGACAAACTCGTGCTGGCCTGCCATTCGGACCAAAGCTTGGCCATGCTGGCGGACCCCAGCCCCGTGGAGCAAGCGACTCTCGGTGCCATTCGGTACCAATCCAACCGCGCGGTGTTGCACACCGACACCTCGGTATTGCCACAACGCCGCAAAGCGTGGGCCGCATGGAATTACGAGCGCAGCCAAGACGAGGGGCAAAACAGCGCCCGGGTCTGCCTGCACTATCTGCTGAACATGCTGCAACCTCTGCCGTTTGAACAAAGTGTGGTGGTGTCGTTGAATCCGGTGTCAGAAATCAGGGCCGAGCATGTCCACGGCAGCTTTGACTACGCGCATCCTGTTTTTGACCTTGGCGCCATCCGGGCACAGGCGGAGGTACCTGCTTTGCAAGGGCAGCAACACACTTATTACAGTGGTGCATGGACAGGCTACGGATTTCACGAAGATGGTTTGAAGTCGGGCCTGGAAGCAGCGCGACTGCTGAAGCAGCACGCAGGCCTTGCCGCTTAAACCCGTATGAATGCGTCGACCACTCCGCTCAATGTGCCAGCGCACTCCGCGCTGATTGGATTCGGGGAAGTCCGCCACACACGGCATCGCCCTGTGCGCAACGCATTCGCCTACGGCACGTATTTCTTAATGCTGCCGATGCGCAGCCTGCAGACCCAAGGCAATGGTGCACTCCCGCGGAATCGCTTTGCACCCATCAGCTTTTACGACTCCGACCATGGAGACGGCCGGGACGTTGCCGCCGGCGGCGCCTTGGGTTGGCTCGACGCGCTGCTGGCAAAGGAAGGCATTGCAGATGCCACCGGAGAAGTCTGGCTCCACTGCTACCCACGGGTATGGGGTTTCACTTTCAAACCCGTGAGCTTTTGGTACTGCCACCGCGCGGATGAAAGCCTGCGGGCGATTGTGGTGGAAGTGAACAACACCTTTGGCGAGAGGCATTGCTACTTGCTGGATGGCCCGCAATTCGGCCGCGAACTGCAAGCCGCCAAAGTATTCCATGTGTCACCCTTTTGTCCGGTAGAGGGCGGTTACCGCTTCCGTTTCATGGTGACCCCTGACATGCGCCGCACGGTGGCACGTATCGATTACCACGATGCCAATGGTGCGCTGATCGACACCAGCGTGAGCGGTCAACTCGAGGCACTGAGTCCTGAAAGCATCCGCCGCGCGCTATGGCGCTACCCCGTCATGACCTGGGGGGTAGTCGTCAAGATTCATTGGCAAGCACTGAAGCTGTGGCTGAAAAAAGTGCCCTTTTTCCACAAACCCGTACCGCCTGACACCTTGGTCAGCCGGTAGAAACCCATCCACTTTTCATGGACCAGTCCGGAGATACCGTCATGAACACCAACACCCTGAAACCCTCACCGATCACGGGCCAGGCATCTAGCGCGGCAGCGCTTCCGGCGGGCACTCCTGCTGCCACTCGCACCGTGTTCAAGCTGTTGCAAAAGCTGCGGCACGGCAGCCTCAGCGTACAACTGCCCGACGGCAGCGTTCATCGCTTCGGTGGCGATAGTGCCCCGCACGCCAGCCTGGTTCTGCACAACTGGAAGCCCTTTAGCGCAGCGCTCAAGTCTGGCGATATCGGATTTGCCGAGAGCTTTATTGCAGGCGACTGGACCACCCCCAACCTGACGGAATTGCTGCGCGTGCTCGTCAAAAACCGCGCAGAAGTCGAAACGGTGATTTATGGCAGCTGGCTGGGCCGATTGCTGTACCGCATCAAGCACTTGCTCAACCGCAACACCAAGACCAACAGCCAGAAGAACATTCACGCCCACTACGATTTGGGCAACGCCTTCTACAGTCTGTGGCTGGATGACACCATGAACTACTCGTCGGCGTTGTTCAGCTCCGACCTGGACCAACCGATGGCGCAGGCCCAAAAAGCCAAAGTCCGCCGTGCCCTGGAAGAAGCGGGCGTAAAAGCCGGCGACCGGGTACTGGAGATCGGGTGCGGCTGGGGCGCCTTGGCGGAAATGAGCACCACCGAGTTCAAAGCCCACATCACGGGCGTAACCCTGAGTACAGAACAACTGGCCTTTGCCCAGGAACGCCTGCAGCGGCTTGGCATGGGTGCCCAGGCCGACTTGCGATTGCAGGATTACCGTGACATCCCGGATGCAACATTCGATGCGGTGTGCTCCATTGAAATGGTGGAGGCAGTGGGTCGTGAATTCTGGCCTACCTATTTCGCAACCGTAGCTGGCAAGCTAAAGGCCGGCGGGCGCGCTTGTATCCAAAGCATCGTGATCGATGATGGCTTGTTTGAGCGCTATATCAACTCGACGGACTTCATCCAGCAATACATCTTCCCTGGCGGTTGCCTGCCTTGTCCGCGTGAATTCCGTGCCCAAGCGCGTGCCGCCGGCCTGGAGGTGGTGAATGAACTCTCGTTCGGACATGACTATGCGGAAACACTCAAGCGCTGGCGCGACGCCTTCCTGAGCAAGCGCACGGATGTGTTGTCCAAGGGATTTGACGAGCGCTTTATGCGGATCTGGGAGTTCTACCTTTGCTACTGCGAGGCCGCCTTCCTCGAAAACAATATCGACGTGGTGCAGTACACACTGCGCAAGCCGGCGTAAGCAGCCCACGAAACCAGCACCATGCAACGCCGTCACATTCTCGCGGTAGGAGCGATCACAGGGTGGGAAAGCCTCACGCACCAAGCCTTGGCCAACGGTGCGCCCGCCCCTACAGAAATCAGCCGCGAAATGCCCGATGCGGTGCTTGCGGGCAGCGCACGCATGCGGTATTTCGGCTTCTCGGTGTGTGATGCGCGCTTGTGGGTTCACCCGCGCTTTCAACTCGCCACTTACTGGCAGCACCCGCTGGCACTGGAGCTGACCTACCAGCGAGACCTGAAGGGAGCCGCGATTGCCCAGCGCTCGCTGGAGGAAATGAAACGCAACGGCCCCATTGCAGACGACACCGCTGCAACGTGGCTCACCACCATGACCGGCATTTTTCCGAATGTCAGCAGCGGCGATCGCATCACAGGCCTGCAGATGGTGAACGCAGGTACTCGCTTTTGGTACAACGGGCAAATGCGTGCCACCGTGGCAGATGCCGAGTTCAGCAGGCTCTTTTTTGGCATCTGGTTGTCAGACAGCACGAGCGAACCTCGCTTGCGCGCTGAGCTGTTGGCAGGTTTGAAGTCATGAGCCATTCCGACGCCTTAAGCATCCGGCAGGGCTTGCGCTACGGGATGATGGGTTTGCCGTTGGCCTTCGTTGCACTCCCCCTGTATGTAGTGCTGCCGAATCACTATGCGAAGACGTTCGGCGTCTCGATGGCAGCGCTCGGCGGAGTCCTCCTTTTCGCCCGGCTGCTCGATGCGTTTTTTGACCCCCTGCTGGGACGCTGGAGCGATGCCCTCTACCAACGGGGCGCCAGCACACTCCTGAAACGGGCAGCGGTGGCATGCGCGCTGCTGGGCGCCGGGTTTTATGGACTGTTTTTTCCCATGGTGAGCGATCCCCAGCTCTTGCTCGTCTGGGCGGCGGGCACTCTACTGGTAACCTATCTCGCTTACAGCTTTTTGAGTATCAGCCACCAAAGCTGGGGCGCGATGCTGGGTGGAAACGAGCACTATCGCAGTCAGGTTGTGGCATGGAGAGAAGGCCTAGGCCTGGCTGGCGTGATTACTGCGGCAATTGCGCCCACAGCCCTTGGTTTACCTGCGACTACCGCTATATTTTTTATAGCGATTAGCATGGGATGGTGGCTGTGGACTCGTGCCCCCAAGCCGCCGATCACATCTGCAGCAAGCCTTGCAACAGGCACGGTATCCAAGCAGTCGGTGTGGCGCCCCTTGGCCCGTGCGGACTTCCGGGCACTGCTCGCCGTGTTTGTGGTGAACGGAATCGCCAGCGCAATACCCGCCACCCTGATTTTGTTTTTTGTGCAAGACCGCTTGCAAGCCGCACCTGCACACGAACCCCTGTTTCTAGGCAGCTACTTTATTTCTGCTGCAGTCACCATTCCTTTGTGGCTCAAAGTGGTCGCCCGAATCGGGCTGGCGCGCACCTGGCTGTGTGGAATGTTGCTATCGATTGCCGTCTTCATTTTTGCCTCCCAACTCGGCACAGGCGATACCGTGCCTTTTGTGCTGGTGTGCGCCCTCTCGGGCATTGCACTGGGAACCGACCTCACGATCCCCGGCGCGCTGCTCGCTGGACTCATCGCGCGGCAAGGGGATCAGGGGCAATCTGAAGGGGCCTACTTTGGTTGGTGGAACTTTGTCACCAAGCTCAACCTGGCACTGGCTGCAGGTGTGGCGCTGCCCGCACTTGCGTGGTGGGGATACGCGCCGGGTGCCAGAGACCCGGTCGCCCTCAATGCCCTGACTGTGGCCTACTGTATCTTGCCCTGTGGCCTTAAAGCAATCGCCGCAGGACTGCTCTACACCCTCATTTTGCGGAGGTCGCCATGAAACGACGCTTACTTCTTACTGCTGCCACCGGCAGCTTGTTGGCCTTGGGGGGATGCGCCTCCCAATCCATTGACCAATACCGCAACGACAAGCCCACGCTAGACCTCAAAGACTACTTCAACGGCACCCTGGACGCTTACGGCGTTTTCACTGACCGTTCGGGCAGCGTCGTCAAGCGCTTCACTGTCGTGATGAACTGCAGCTGGCAGGGGGATCAAGGGGTGCTCGATGAAGACTTCACATACTCGGACGGCAGCAAGCAGAAACGGATCTGGCGCCTGACCCGCCTGGCAGACGGCCGCTACACGGGGACGGCCGACGACGTCATTGGCGTTGCGCAGGGCCAGGCGCGTGGCAACGCGTTTTACTGGACCTACACGCTGAGTTTGCCGGTGGACGGAAGCGTCTACGAAGTGAGATTTGATGACTGGATGTACCTGATGACCGACAAAGTCATGCTTAACAAAGCCACCATGAGCAAATTTGGCGTGGAGTTGGGAGAGGTCACTCTCTCATTCACGCGGCGCTGATCTATGTCCAAAAATCACTTTGCAAGCGCTGGGAACGGCAACAAAGCCCCCCCGCAAGCAGCCACTACAGCCTGGCCTTCGTTGTGGGAGTCGCTCAACCCCCGCATTACCGACTGGGCCGGTAAACGGGTGTGGCTGGTGGGTGCGTCAACAGGAATAGGTGAGGCCACTGCCTCGGCCCTGCATGCACAAGGCGCGATCGTGACCGTATCCGCCCGCAAGCGAGATGCGCTACAAGCCTTTGTAGATCGTCACCCGGGCAGTTATGCATTGCCACTTGATGTATCGGATGCAGCAGGCGTGGAGTCCGCCGCACGCGATGTGCTCGCGATGGGACCCTTAGACTGCGTGGTCTATTGCGCGGGTCACTACAACGCCATGCGCGCTTTTGCCATGGACGTGGTCGATATGGAGCGACACCTGCAAGTGAACTATATGGGTGCGCTGCAGTTGTTACACGCCGTGATTCCAGCCCTCCTGGCCCAGGGCCATGGCCACATCAGCCTGGTCGGTAGCGTAGCCGGCTACCGTGGCTTGCCCAACAGCCTTGCCTACGGCCCCACCAAGGCCGCAATGATCAACCTGGCCGAAACGCTGTACCTTGATTTGCGTAATCGGGGCGTGGGGGTGTCACTTATCAGTCCGGGCTTTGTGCAAACGCCACTGACCGCCAACAACCAGTTCTCCATGCCAGCCCTCATTACGCCAGCAGAAGCAGCCCAGGCCATGTTGCGGGGTTGGGCACGCGGCCAGTTTGATATTCACTTTCCGAAGCGATTCACGCTGTGGATGCAGCTCTTGCGACTGCTGCCAGATCGTGTGTTTTTTGCCTTGGTGCGACGGATCACCGTATGAACACGCCTCAGAAGCCTGCAGCAGACAACTCTCCCGCCGTTGCGCGGGTAGTGAAGTTTTTTGAAGGGCTGACGCCCGAAACGGTTGTCGACTTACGGACCATCTATTCGACAAACGCACGCTTTAAAGATCCGTTTAACGACGTCACCGGCTTGGGCCCCATTGAGCACATCTTTCAGCACATGTTTGTGGCGTTGGAAAAGCCGCGGTTCGTCGTGACCGAACAAGTTTTGCATGGGAGTCAATGCTTCTTGACGTGGGAGTTCCGGTTCAAATTCCGGCGGTTTGACACAGACTCCGAACAGGTCATCCTCGGCGCCAGCCACCTGGTGTTTGATGACACAGGCCTTGTCTGCCTGCACCGCGACTACTGGGATGCGGCTGAAGAGCTGTACGAGAAGTTGCCGCTCGTAGGAGGCCTGATGCGTTGGCTCAAAAAAAGAGCCAACAGCTGAGCGTCGTTAGCGGATCCCGGCTTCAAGCGCCGAAATCTTGCTGCTCTGAAAATCCATAGGGGGACGCGGCTGCCACCAATCCCGCAAAGAAGCAAAAACATTGCGGCAACCGGTGCACTTGTATTCGCCAGTGGCTTGTAGCGAACCATTGGCTGAGCGCTCCAGCACTCTCTGGTAACTCGTAGCACCACACTCGCGGCATCTATAGACAGTGTTGTACGTCTTCATGATGTGCGCAACTGTAAAGAATCATGCGCTTTTTGGCGAGTGTATTGTTGTAATTCGTTGTAAACATGCGGCTTCCGGGCCGTTTTCGGCCAGAAAGCCGCGCGGGGCTTAGGCAGGTAAGGTGTCAGCGAAGCTTGGCCGCTGCGAAAGCTTGTCGAACAACTTGGCCAAGCTGGCGTGTTCATTGCGCCAAGCGATTTCGGGGAAGCGGAAATCAAGGTAGCCAAGTGCACAACCCAAGGCCAAATCTGCCAGGGTAAGGTGAATGCCAGCGCAGAACGGCTTATCGGACAAACCACGTTCCATGGCTTTGAGTGCTTCGTGAATCTTGAGCAGCTGCCGGTCAATCCAGGCTTGGCTACGCTCGGTAGGCGCGCGGCCCGCCCATGCAGCCTCCAAGCGAGCGAGGACAGCGGCTTCCATGAGTCCATCAGCCAAAGCCTCCCAAGTCTTGATCTCCGCGCGCTCGCGCCCCACGGTGGGAATCAATTTGCCGACCGGGGACAGGGTATCCAAGTACTCCACGATCACGCGGGAATCAAACAGCGCCTCGGCACCCTCCATGATCAGGCAGGGGACTTTGCCCAGTGGGTTGGATTCGGCAATGCGTGTGTCAGCAGCCCAAACGTCTTCGTGAATCAAGACGTAATCAAGTTTCTTCTCCGCCATCACAACACGAACTTTACGAACGAAGGGGCTTGAGGTGGATCCGATGAGTTTCATGAGCGCTTTGCAGTTAACTAGCGCTTGATTCTATCCAGCGGGGCCTGCCCCCACACCCTGCGGTCATTGCAGTGGCGCACAACCTACAATCGGGGGATGACCTTCTCCGCCATTTCCGCCCTCTCTCCGCTGGACGGCCGTTACGCCGCCAAACTTGCTACCCTGCGCCCCCTGACCAGTGAGCTGGGCTATATGCACCGCCGTGTACAGGTGGAAGTGGCCTGGTTTATCGCCTTGAGCGACGCTGGCTTTGAAGAGTTCAAACCCCTGACCCCTGGCGCCCGCACCTACCTGCTGGGCTTGGTGAAAAACTTCTCGGAAGCCGACGGCGAAGCCATTAAGGCTATTGAAAAGACGACCAATCACGATGTAAAAGCCGTCGAATATTGGATCAAGTCCAAGTTCGAAGCCCGTCCCGAACTGGAAAAAGCCGGTGAATTCGTGCACTTTGCCTGCACCAGCGAAGACATCAACAACACCAGCCATGGGCTGCAGTTACGCGCCTCGCGCGATGTCGTGGTGTTGCCTGCCTTGGACAAAATTGTCCTGAAACTGCGGGACATGGCCCACGCTTACGCCGACGTACCGATGCTGAGCCGCACCCATGGCCAAACTGCCAGCCCCACAACCGTAGGCAAGGAAATGGCCAACGTGGTTGTCCGCCTGCAGGCCGCCTGCGACCGTATTGCCAACGTGAAGATTCTCGCCAAGATGAACGGCGCTGTCGGCAACTACAACGCCCACCTGAGTGCCTGGCCCGACTTTGATTGGGAAGCTTTCAGCAAGAAAGTGGTGGAGACTCCAGAGCCACTGGGCCTGGGCCTGACTTTCCAGCCCTACAGTATTCAGATCGAACCCCACGATTACATGGCGGAGCTGTTTGATGCGGTAGCACGGACCAACACCATCCTCATCGACTTGAGCCGCGATATCTGGGGCTATGTGTCACTGGGGTACTTCAAGCAAAAGCTCAAGGACGGCGAAGTGGGCTCGTCCACCATGCCGCATAAGGTCAACCCGATTGACTTTGAAAACGCCGAGGGCAATCTTGGTTTGGCCAATGCCTTGTTGCGCCACCTGAGCGAAAAGTTGCCGATTTCCCGCTGGCAGCGTGACCTGACCGATTCGACCGTGCTGCGCAACATGGGCGTGGCCTTGGGCTATGCCGTCCTGGCCTACAGCTCGCTGATGACCGGCTTGAACAAGCTCGAGATCAACGAAGCCGCCATCGCCGAAGACTTGGATTCCTCATGGGAAGTGTTGGCTGAACCCATCCAGACCGTGATGCGCCGCTTCGGACTGCCCCAGCCCTACGAGCAACTCAAGAAGTTCACCCGGGGTGCAGCCATGACCCGTGAATTGATGCAGGGCTTTATTGCAGGTTTGGACATCCCAGAGGCTGAGAAAGAGCGCCTGCTGGCCATGACGCCCGGTAGCTATACCGGCAAGGCGTCTGAACTCGCGAGACGCGTTTAACACCCCCGTGCGGCTTGTGCCGCTTCCCCCTTGCAGGGGGGCAATGCCAGTGGACCGGCTAAGCCGGCTCCACGGCATTCCTGAAAACACTCCCCCTCGCACCTAAGCCATGGCACTCAAATCCACCATCTACAAAGCCAATCTGCAGATCGCAGACATTGAGAACAGCTACTACGCGGACCACGCGCTCACGCTAGCTCGGCACCCGAGCGAGACAGATGAGCGGATGATGGTTCGCTTGGTGGCGATGGCTTACAACGCCCACAAACTCCAAAGTGTCTGCAACGGAGATGGCACTTTGGCCTTCGGCGCCGGCTTGTCTGACCCCGAGGACCCGGACGTTTCGCTCACCGATTTCACAGGGCAGAAGCGCCTGTGGATTGAGGTGGGTCAGCCGGAAGACAAGCCCATCTCCAAGGCTTGCAACAAGTCCGACGCGGTATTGCTATATCCATTTGCACACTCGGCGGACATCTGGTGGAAAGGTATCGAGTCGAAATTGAGCCGCTTGGACAAGCTGCAGGTTTGGCGTATTCCCTCTGGAACGTCCCAAGCTTTGGCGAAACTGGCAGCGCGCAGCATGCAGTTGCAAGCGACGGTTCAAGAGGGCGTCCTGATGCTGGGAGACGGAAGTAGCACCGTGGATATCGAGCCTATCCGCTGGAAGTAGCACAGGCTTTTAGCCAAATCCGCCCTAGCCCGCCGTATTTACTGCGGAAACAGCTATTATTTTTATAGCAGATTCGCCTTGGAACGCGATTCTGCTGCACGCTCCGCATAGCGGTTAAAGCGCCACGACGTGGCATCTAATGTGATGCGCCGCCAGGTTGCACGCTTTTCGGCGGGGCCCATTTGCGGCCAAAGCTGCACTTCTTCAAAGGTACGTCCGCAACCTTTGCATAGCTCATCGCCTTGGCTGGTGGAGCAAATCGCAATACACGGCGTATCGGGTGTCGTTTCATACCAAGTCTGCCAAGCCGCGAGCGCTTTTGCCGGCATGCTGAACTCGTCGGCCTCTGTCTCGTGGTAATAGATGAGCAGTGCGTAAACCTCAGCGAGAGCACGTGTGGGACTCGGTAGCGACACACCATCGGGAGAAGGCTCGCGCGCGCGCCAGAAATTGATGGCCGACTCGATATCGGTGATGTGTATGCCTGCCACGCTTGTCTATTGCCTCTGGTGCCCTAAGGGAGGCGCATGATATACCGAGGGCCGCTTCCGGCGTAGCGAGGGGTCTTGCTTGACGCGCGGTGGTGAGTAGCAATCTCTTGCCCCTGAAATCTATACGCCTACAAGTTTTGTTGTTATAGTTCTGCCTACTCCGAAGGGGAGTAGCTCCAAGCGTTGCAAAACGCTTCGACTGATCGTCAATACGAAGCCAGCGCTTCCGGTCTGTCGGGGTTCCCATCCATGGGTGCCTGAGCAAGACCTTCGATTCACGTCCCTTGCGGGCAGAGTCGTTGGCGTGGCTTTTTAGCTTCTTTAACCTCTTCGCCTACAGCGGCTCCTCTTTCTCGTTGTTAGGATATTTCATGGAATTCATGTCAGCGCCTTGGTGGTCTGCCCTACTGACCATCATTTTGATCGATCTGGTGTTAGCTGGAGATAACGCTATCGTTATCGCGTTAGCCGCACGCAACCTCCCCCCCGCACTGAAACAAAAAGCAATAATTTGGGGCACCGTAGGCGCCATCGTCGTTCGCTCCGCAATGACTGTTGGCGTCGTCTGGCTCTTGAAGATCCCTGGCCTGATGCTGGTAGGCGGCCTGGGCTTGCTGTGGATTGCTTATCAGCTCCTCGCTGACCAGGGCGATGGCGATCACGATGGCCCCTCGGCCAGCACATTTTGGGGTGCCATGAAGACCATCATCGTGGCAGACGCACTGATGGGCGTTGACAACGTATTAGGCGTAGCAGGTGCAGCGCACGGTGCAATGGACTTGGTCATCATCGGCCTGCTCATCAGCGTTCCGATCGTGGTTTTCGGTAGCAACGTGGTTCTCAAGCTGGTGGAACGCTTCCCTTCCATCATCATGATCGGCGCAGCTGTGCTTGCGTTTACCGCAGCAAAGATGGTGGTTCACGAGCCTTGGTTGGTGTCCTTCTTTGGTACAGATGCTGACTTGACAAGCACACAAAGCATGACCCGCTGGGCGGTCTATGTGCTAGCCATTGTGGCCGTCTTGGGTGCAGGTTGGTTGACTCAGAAACGCAACTCGGCAGGCGATACCGCCGCATGAGCTTCCTGATGCGGGCTCAGTGCTATGCTGAGCTGCATGAAACTTATCTTTAAATGGCTGCTATGCGCTGCCGCCTTACTGGCGGTAGCGCATTTTTACAGTGGCGTACAGGTGCAGAGTTTCGGCTCAGCACTGATCGCGGCACTGGTTGTTGGCCTGTTCAATGCGCTCCTCCGGCCCATTTTGGTAATCCTCACCTTGCCAGTTACCTTGGTAACATTGGGACTTTTTCTATTTGTTATCAATGCCACGCTGTTCTGGTGGGCCGCGAGTCTGTTAGATGGATTTGCAGTGCGGGATTTCAGCGCTGCCTTGTTGGGTTCTTTGATATACACCGTGGCCGGCATAGTGATCAACTCAGCGCTCGATCGCTTGTTCCCGAAGTAGCTGCTCAATTTGTCGCAAACGCACATCGACGATCGACGCCTCGATGTGATCGCCGTCTTGCGCACTGGTTTTAGATAGGGCTTGTGCGGCTTTCAGCCGGCTGATAGCCGCGGCGTAGTCCAGCTGCGAAATGTTGATTTCTGCCTCCGCCCGCACCGCTGCAACCATACGACCCTGCGATGCCCTAGCAATGGCGAGTTGCTGCCACATGCTGGCGTCAGTGGGGTGGTCTAACAGCCACAGCTGAGCAGCGTCCGCAGCCACACCTGATTGCCTCATTGCCACTTTTAATGGAATCCACGCCAGTAATTCGGCCCGCGCTTTCGGCGCAGATGCATGGCCCAGCGTGCGCAGAGCGACCTCTGGATTGCCCGCTGTTACAGCCAGCTCCGCCCGCAGGTAGCGCCACTGTCGGGCAGCGGGCTCGTCATTCGCAACGATGGAGCCCAATACAGTTGCATAAGCGTTAGCCTTCGTAAACTCACGCAATTTTGTAGCGGCCAGCGTGGCACCGTAAAGCGATGCTGCACGCTGCAAGTTGGTTTGCTTTGCCAACGCGCCGGGCTCTGCTTCGGAATACCAGTTTCGCAAACTGTCCGCTGAGGCGTTGGCAAGGATCCGTGCGCGCGCGGAGACCATGCTGTGCTCTAGGGTGCCAGCTGCCATCGGTACCGCACCTTCGGGCATCCGCGACTTCATGTCTGCGATCCGCTCGGCAGTAAGGGGGTGACTGCGCAGGTAGGGGAAGTTGCCGGAATCGTTGTTGCGATTGTTCAGTTGCAGCTTTTCAAACATGCTCACAAAGCCCTGGGGAGCAAAGCCTGCGTCGACAGACACACCGAAGCCGGTACGGTCTGCCTCGCGCTCCATATCCCGGGAAAAATTGAGCTGGGACTGGGCTGCTGCTGCTTGTCCCCCCACGATGACGGCATTGGCGCCCGCCGGATTCTTGCTGGCCGCCAGCGCCCCTAAGATCATGGCACCCACCAACCATGGCGCCTGCTCAGACTGGCGGGTGATCAGGCGGGCGATATGGCGCTGGGTGACGTGGCTCAACTCGTGGGCCAACACTGAGGCCAGCTCGTCTTGAGTGGCCACGATACCGATCAGGCCTAAGTGAATGCCGAAATATCCTCCGGGCAAGGCAAAAGCGTTCACGGTTCGGTCACGCCCCTGCAGTAATTGCCAGGCGAATGCGGCGTCCAGCTCTGGAGATATTTCCGAGCGCTTACGCGCTGCGGCCAACAGGGGCTGCCAGATGGACTGGAGGTAGTCAGCGATGACCGGGTCGTCGAGATAGTCCGGATCGAGGTAAAGGTCGCGGGCTATGCGGTCGCCGAGGCGGCGTTCCGACTGAAGTGATATCGAATCATCAGTACCCGATAAAAAGCGCTCTTCTGCCTTTGCTGTAGAAAGGAAATTCAAATTCAGCAGCATTATCAGTGCTAGCCTCAATCGCATAGAAAATCTCATAAGGCAACTTAAACCACAAAAGCTCTTAATCTTCTAATGTAAAAGCCATGTCGAATTGATATATCGAATGCTAGTGTTTATCTAATCTCTACCCTATCAGTAAAACAAGTTTTACTCACTAGCCAAAATAAAAAAATGCCTCCGTTTGGAGGCATTTCCAGCGTGAACTTCTAGCGAAGATCAGGACGTTATCAGCTGCGGCAAGTGCCAGAGCGGTACTTGCCTGGCAATGTGCCGGTATTGCAAGCCCAAGCAATTTGACCAACGGGCGCTACGCCCACTGCCAATGGAACGGCGGCCTGTGCAGCAACAGCCGCCACTGGGGGGCTAGTACATACTACTTCACCGGCTGCACCAGTTGCGGGCCAAACACATCCAGCGGGCACACCAGGAATCGCGGCCTGAGCAGCAACAGAGGTTGTTGGCACAAAAACAATAGTGTCGCGACCGGCAGTTGCTCCAGCAGCAGCAGTAAACGTTACCGTGATTTCACCGTTGGCGTCATTGATGGCGACACTTGCCACGTTTGATGTAGGCTGGGGTGCAGACCATCCATTGCGGAAAGCAACGCCGCTAGCCGCATTTTCTGCAATGGCAGTTTTAGCGCCACCGGCCAAAACGACACCTTCAGTAACTCGAGCGCGAATTGTGTAGTCTTGATAAGCAGGCAAAGCCACCGCAGCCAAAATACCAATAATCGCCACGACGATCATCAGTTCGATCAAGGTAAAACCTTTTTGAATGGAACGCTTCATAAAAACTCCAGTTTGAGAAAAGAGGCTTGAGTATCAGCAGCTTTCATGCCAAGCCGCCAAAGGTCTGATTCTGTGAACAAATACTCAAAACACATTGTCTAGGTGACACTTTTGCTCGCGACGAAAGACGTTGGGCGCATCGAGTGACAAGATTGTCACCTCCGTCACTTGATACACACTTGCCTCACCATCTTGAGATCCGTGAGGCCCATCAAGATTTTTTCCATTCCATCCATCTTTAAAGTGCGCATCCCCCCTTGGACTGCGCTGGCGAATAGTTCCGCCACTCGCGCACGCTCTTGTATAAGCTTCTTGAGATGGTCGTCTGCGACCATCAGCTCATGCAGACCCACCCGCCCTTTGTAGCCGGTTTTATTGCATTTCTCACAGCCGACAGCTTTGTAGAGTTTCAAGGGTCCGCCATCGCTGTAAGCATCCCTCCATTGCCGAATCAGTTTCTGGGTCTCAGCTTCGTAATCGCTTTTCCATGAATCCGTGTTCCGCAACTCTTCGGCATACTCTTTACAAAACAAACGCAATTCGTCGTCAGTCGGCACATACGCCGCCTTGCAATCGCACAGCTTTTTGGCAAGTCGTTGAGCCAAGATGCCTAGCAATGCATCCGCGAAATTGAAGGGGTCCATGCCCATATCTAAAAGGCGGGTGATGGATTCGGGTGCAGAGTTGGTGTGCAGGGTGGAGAACACCATGTGACCGGTCAACGAGGCTTCGACGCCCATGGACACGGTTTCTTTATCTCGCGATTCGCCGACCATGATGATGTCCGGGTCCGCCCGCAAGAAGGCGCGCATAACTAAAGCGAAGTCGATGCCCGCCTTTTTGTTAATCTGAACTTGGCGCAACCCCTTTTGTGTGATCTCCACCGGATCTTCAGCAGTCCATATTTTGGTATCTGGCGTGTTGAGAAACTTCAATATGGAATGCAGCGTAGTAGTCTTACCCGAACCCGTTGGCCCACATACGTAAAACAAACCATACGGTTTACTGACTGTTGCCTCTAGTCTGGTCCTATTGTGCGCAGTCAACCCCAGTTTTTCTAACGGTATTGGCTCACCTGCTGCCAATATCCGCATCACTACATCCTCGACTCCACCTGCTGACGGAATAGTTGCAACACGTAACTCAATATCTAGCGGACCGTACTTTTTAAACTTGATTTTTCCGTCTTGCGGCTTTCGACGCTCTGAAATATCAAGGTCGCACATAATTTTGAGGCGCGTGACCATCGCCTGGCGAAAGTGGGCGGGTACCTCAACGTAAGGGACTAGACTTCCGTCGATCCGAAAGCGGATACCGGTTTTAAATTTACCCGGCATGGGCTCAATGTGTATATCCGACACCCTCTGATGATAGGCATCAATAATGACTTTGTTGACGAACTTCACCAATTCATTGTCTGCAGCGGCAGACTCTAGTGACTCATCATTACCGGAATCTTCAATAGGCCCACCGTCCATATCGGCGAGTAATTGATCAATGGTACTGGAGTCCGCAGTCGCCCCAAATAATTGCGAAAGCGTCTCGATAAACTCTATTTGTGTTGTCACCCGGTACGCAAACTTGCTAATCCGCGGAAAAACTTGTGGCACCACTCTCGAGCCTTTTACCGCTTCGGGGTCAAGACACATTATCACCAAACCTTCAGGCGACTCCTCCAGAGGAACCCAGCCCTGCTCCTCGAGAAACTCGCGTTTTAAAGGCCCATGCAATGCCTCCGAACGAATGCGAGCGCTGCTGCGCGGCTCATAGACCACTCCGAAAAACTGCGCCAAACCGGCGCCAACCTGACTCGGCAACAAACCCGTGCGGCTGATGATGAGCTGCTCAAGCGGTTCACCTTCGTCGCGTGCTTCTTGTGCAAGCTGTTGAAGATCGATATCCGACAACAAACCAGCGTTCACTAAACTGTCATAGCGAGTACGCTCACGTCGGGGCCGATTCTCTTGGGTGGCCACCCGTTGTCGGATGGCGGTGGCAAGGGTTTTGCAGAGCTCCGTCACTCCATCAAGTTCTAACTCTCCGAAGGGCTCGTCGCTCTTGCTATTGATGACCTGCAGGACGCCATGCAAAACGTTACCGTCGAGAATTGGCGCAACCATCATTTGCTTGGTTCGGTAGCCGGAGCGCTTGTCCACTTCTTTTAAGAAGTTGAGGGACGGGTGGATCTTGCGCAGCGCCTCTTCGTTATAGACATCCGGCAGATTGAGGATCGTCCTGCTATAGGCCGCGTAGCCGGCAAGACTTTGCGGCGAAATTGGTAGCTTCAATTCCTTGCTTGTATTGAGGCCGGTCTTTATTTTTGAGACGATAGAAACACCATCATCCGCTACTGCGTACAAGGTGAGTCGATCCGCATTGAGCAGTTTGCATATCTCTTGGCTGGTTTCGAGCATGATTTGCTCGAGTTGCACCGTGTCGTGAATACGCGCAGTTACTTGATGCAGTTGCCGATAGAACAGTGCCTCGAACGTCATTCCGCGTTTTTTAACGGGCTGCTTTTGTGAGTCGTAAAAAGCCTGCTCACTCAACGAGGAACTCCCCCCTCCCGGCTGCGAATGATTCATGGAAGTACTTCTTTCTTTTTCGGACAGTCAAATAGCATGAACAGCCAACGACGGCTAAACGGCAAAAGGAGCAGACATCCCTTTAAGTGGACCCGAACTGCGTGCTTCCGTCCCATTCCGGATCCAACGGTAACCGTTTCAAACTTGAAAGCCGGGCAGCGTAATAGCTATATAGAGGTTTGGTACCGGCAACGTCCAACAAGTTCAACAGCACCCTTTCAGCTGCCGCCCACGATTGCACACGATAGTGGGCCAGGAATTCATGCCACAACGCCAACTCCCCGCTTACAGCGGCATCCGACACAGAGGATTGGGTCCAAGGGGTCCAAGGGGTCCAAATCGTTACGGACTGCTCTTTGCCTTTCACCCTAACCTTGTCTAGCTCTTGCCAAGCGAGCTCAGGAATGAGCGCTTTTGTGGTTTCATTCACGATGATGCTAACGCCGTAAATCTTGGTCAGCCCTTCCAAACGGGAACCAAGGTTTACTGCATCGCCAATCACCGTGTAGCTGCGCCGCATCTCGGACCCCATATCACCGACACACATGAGCCCCGTATTGATGCCGATGCCGACGCCGATCTCAGGGAGGCCTCGCGCTCGGTGTTCCGTGTTTAGTGTTTGAAGCATCTGCTCAATTTCAACGGCGCACTTTACTGCCAAGGCGGCGTGATCCACCGCCTCGACTGGCGCCCCCCAAAAGGCCATGACGCAGTCGCCCATGTATTTGTCAATCGTGCCTTTGTTGGCCCGGATGACAGTAGTGATACGACTGAATATGTCAGTCAACATGGACTGCAATTGGATCGGCTCCATAGACTCTGACATCCGTGTGAAACCACGCATATCGCAAAACATGACCGTCAACTCACGGCTGGTGGCCTGCATGGTGTAACTGTCTGGATCCCGAACCATTTCATCTACCAGCTCTGGCGGTACATAGGTACCAAACAGGTTCGCCAACTCTCTCTTTGAACGGCTTTCGACAAAATATCCATAGCTCATGTTCAGCGCGAACGCAGTCACGGTCATCGCCAGCGATGTCGCCAGCGGCAATGCCAAGCCAAACTCATCGTATAGCCAGAAGTTGGAGGTGATCAATACAACGAGCATTGCAAAACTCAGCAGCACTGCTTTGAACGCCGAAAGCAGAGGCAAACAAAAAGCAAGCATCAAGCCGGCGCTCAACAGCATAATGAACTCATACCCGAAAGCGTAGTCAGGCTTTACTTTCAAGCGCCCATCCAGCATGGAGGACAAAACACTCGCATGTGTTTCAACCCCAGGGTAGGTTTCTCCGGCCGGCGTCACCCGCATATCAAACAAACCCAGTGCAGTTGTACCAAGCAGCACAATTTTGTTTTGGAGCATTCCAGGGGGAAGCGTATTGTTTAGTACATCTACCGCAGAAACATAGCGAAAAGACCCACCAGCAGGCCCGCCGGGGCCACGGAAAGAGATGAGTGCTCCACCACGATTGTCAACGGGCAGCACAAGACTCTTGCCCTCTTTGGCAAGCACCAAGCTTTCAAGGCCGCGATATGCCTTGGGCAAAACAGTTTCTTTGGAGAATGAAGGCTTAACCTGTGGCTCCCCTGTGAGCGCACGGAACATGGCCAGGGAGAGAGACTCGTAGTACGCATCACCATAGCGTGCAACGAGCGGCAAGGACCTGACAACGCCATCCGCATCGGTAAAAGAATTGGTATGACCCGCCAGTGGAGTCGCACTTGAGAACACGGCAAGGTTCGCCCCAAACGCTGACCACTCAGGCGCCATCACGGAATGACCATCAAGGTCAGCCCCTGTAAAAACTGCGGCAGGCAGCGCGCCTCCCGAGCGAAACGCCGGCGCATCAGAGAAGAAATAGCCCAGAACTACCGGCCTGTTCGTTAAAGCGGTTGCAAGCCTGGCATCGAAATCAAGGCTTGGTGCGAGCCGATCGACCTGCTCGGCAAAAGCCGGATTGTCTTTGAGCTCATTCGCAGCCAGCGAGCGCAAATGCTGAAGCCCTGAACTAGTGTCTGGCTCTGCAAGAACGACATCGACTCCGAGCAAACCTATGTCGTGCTTGTCAAAGAGCTTATCGACCAAGTCGGCGAGTACATCACGACTCCATGGCCAACGTCCTATTTGAGCCAGGCTCTTTTCATCTACATCGACGATGACGATACGGTCGTCGATCGTCCGTAGCATCGTGGCCCGAAGACGCGCATCGTAGATGAGGTTATCCAACCGGTGAAGTGCACCGAGTTCCAGTACGCCTAAAAGGTGAAGAACTGAGAAGATAAACGGCACCAGAGTGACCGCGATACGGGCTCGATGCCGATAGATGGAATTCACCTCTCAAGCGTTATTGCGCGCAAGGGATTCTGTGTGCGAGGCTATTCAATGCAATATGAACTGCATCTGGGTTCCTGCCAACTCCACCAAATCCCCATTTTTCAAGGGAAGTGGCGCAGCCCCGATAGGAGCACCGTTCAAGGTTGGATTACCCGCACCTTCCACATGGTGCACCACGAAGCCTTGTTGGCGGCGGGTAATCGCGGCAACCGCAACACCCGGCTTTCCAATGGTAGTGACAACTTTCGTTAGCGGTACTTCCCGCCCGGATGCGGCGCCAGACAGTACTTTGATTGCAGCGTGAAACGCTCCCAGCCCTTGGGAATCCCCGGCGACCGTAGCAAACCCTGAATTCAAAGGTTGTGTAGTGATCGCAGACGGACGCGCAGGCACTACCATCGTTTTGTCAAAACTATCGACCATACCGTCAGCTATGTACTTGATCTTGTATTTGCCGATTTCGATACCGTCGCCGTGGCGGAGTTGCTGTTTTTTAACCGCTTTACCATTCACATAAGTGCCATTGGTGCTGTTGAGGTCTTCAAGGAAAATGTCTTGTCCCGCCATCAAAATAACAGCATGTTCGCCACTTACAGCCAGGTTATCAATCACGATGTCGTTGTAAGGCCTGCGCCCCAAAGTTGTCCGATCTTTAGTAATTTGAACTTCTTTGATCACGACCTCATCGATCGATACGATCATTTTCGGCATGATCGACTCCTTTTCCTGTAGTTGCTTTTTGAAAGCGTTTCGACTTTATTTCCCGAGCAGCTTGGCAATAAAGCCTTTTTTTTCAACTGCTTCCCCTGCGGCAACCAACAGAACAGAAATATTGTCACGGCCACCACACTCATTGGCAGCCAAGATTAAATGCTCTGCAAGGGGCTCCAGACGCAGGTCCTCGAAGGCAATTCTAACGATTACTTCATCAGACACCATATCTGAAAGCCCATCTGAGCACATTAGATACACATCGCCAGGTTCGATGCTGAACTCGTTGACCTCCAACATCACCCCTTGCTCAACACCGAGCGCTCTTGTGACCAGATTCTTGATAGGGGAGCCAGCCGCTTGCTCTGGCGTAATCAATCCTGCATCCATTTGCTCCTGCAACAACGAATGGTCTTTGGTGATCTGCTCCATACGACCCTGCCGGATCCGATAGCAGCGGGAATCACCGATATGCCCGACCAACAGCCGGCCGTCTTTAATCACTCCGAGAACCAAAGTAGTCCCCATTCCGGCAAACGAAGGGTTGGCGTTGGCTGAGTTGTAGATGGCGATATTGGCGTTGTCCACGCATATCTCCATGGCACGGCGAATATCCCTGATTTGTGCATTCGCACCAGCTTCTGACAACCAACGACTCAGCTCCGCCTTGATAAAAGCTGTCGCCATCCCGCTGGCAATTTCTCCTGCGTTGTAGCCGCCCATTCCATCTGCGAGGACAGCAACCAAGGCCTGATCATCAAAAGCCACGGAGTCTTCATTGTTTTCGCGGCATCGACCCGGATCCGTTTTGGCGTGGAATTGGTACATCATGGTTGTTTAGATTTCGATATCCGGCGCCGGTCGAACTGGCCGCTTAAGTGGAATCGTGTTTTGCATCGTAATGTCTACAGTGACGGCCTGAACACCTTCCGACGATATGTTGCTGTGATTTGTGACGTACTTCTCAAGGCACAGCGCAAACTCAGCCCCTGTTTGAAATCGGGCTTCAGGAGCTTTCATCACGGCGCGCTGCACCAGTCTCGCGAGCTCCTCCGTCAGATCCGGGAGATGCAGGCGCACATCCACAGCCTCTTCATGGGTAATTTTGTACATCAACTCTGCCATGGAGTCCCCACGAAATGGAAGTACTCCTGTCAACAACTGGTACAGCGTTACACCCAGGGAGTACAGATCCGAGCGCCCGTCAGCAAATGCCCCTGCCAATTGCTCGGGGGACATGAAACTGGGCGTACCCAACACTAGGCCCGTTTTGGTTTTATAGCTGTCAGAGATTCTTGCAATACCGAAGTCTGTCACCTTCACCGCATTGGTATCGGGCTCTAACATGATATTCGCTGGCTTTATATCGCGGTGCACTACCTGTTGCCGGTGGGCATAGTCCAAAGCCAAGGCAACGCGACTCACAATACTCAAAACACTGTCAACAGGGAGCAGATTTTCGGGCTTGGTGTGTTTGACGAGGTCGGTTCCACCGACGAACTCCATGGCAATGTAGGCCAAATCGCTCTCTTCGCCAGCGTCAAAAATAGTCACGATATTGGGATGCTGCAAACGCCCGGCAGTTTCTGCCTCACGAAAAAAGCGAGCACGCGCATCCACCAATTCATCGCCAGAAAACTCCTCGGCAAGAGCCATAGTTTTCAGCGCCACCACCCGGCCAATTTTCGGATCCAGGCCGCGGTAAACCACACCCATCGCGCCTTTGCCGAGTTCGGCATCCAAGGTATACCGGCCAAGTGTCGGCTTTTCTATCGTTTCATTTTCGAAAACAGCCGCCGTGATCCGTTTGTCATCGCGTCCCATCACGATAGAAGTGGACAGTCGCTGCGCTTGCACTCGCTTCAGTTTCACATCCTTGAAGTCGGGGTCCTGCGCGGCAATATATTCATAGACGGCAAGAGCCTTGTTGAACTGACGCTTGCGTTCAAAATCAAGCGCCAATTGGTACAAATTCTCACGAACCGAATCGCTAGCAGGCACCCGTCGGAAGCGGTCAAAAGCCATGTCCAGCTGACCTTGGCCCTGCAAAGCCAAACCCATCATGCGGTTGGCCTCAGCGGACTCTGCATCAGACTGCGTTTTCCCTAACTCCACCATCCAGAAGCGCTTGGTCGTCAACCCGATGTGGCCGATGGCCAAAACCATCGCAGGTAGCAGCAACTTCACCCAAACTGCAGAGTTGACCAACAACAGGTATTCACCTCCGACCAAGCCGACTAAAGCAAAGGTTGTCAGCGTCGCAGCGACAGGCGCGGAAAGTGTGCCCAGCACTCCCATCAAATAGGCACTGACGATCAGCAAGGCAATAACGCCGGCCCAATCCGCCCACGCCGATTGAGAGGTGGCGTGTTGCTCCAGAAGACTGGACGTCACATGCGCCGTTGTCTCTGCTGGGGACAAGGCCATCTGCCCCGCAACGGGAAACTGAACGCCAATACCTGCCGCAGTCGCTCCAATAATGACAATCTTGCCCTGGTACCTGGCAGCGGGCACTTTCTTGGTTAGGACGTCATAAAACGAAGTGACCGGGAAGGCTGGCTTGCCATTGCGCGTCGCATAAAACTGGGGGAGCATTAAGGCGTGCTCGTCCGTTGCAATGTGCAGATTTCCGAGCTGGAGACCTTTGCCGGGCACAAACCGAACATCGGTCGCAGACAAGCCCAATGCCTGGACAACGGCGGATAGTGCGAGTGAAGGGAAAGCCTTCCCACCCGCATTGATCCAGAGTGGCTCGGTGCGAACCACGCCATCAGGATCAAGCATCTGGTTCAGGTGTCCCCCACCGGCCGCGGCTTGTGCCAATTCGTCCATCGGAAACTGGCCCTGTTCTGCAGGAAAAAAATCAGAGGCAGCTACAGAAACGCCTGCCTTCGTCCAAAAATCGGGGAGTGATGTGTCAGGTGCAGATCGGGCCACACCCCACTTGAAGTCCACAGGCAGCAAGACATTCCCCGCACCACGAATGCTCTGCGCGAGCGCAGCGTCAGTGTTGAGAGCAATCTCAGCCTCGGCAAAAGCTTTGTCGATAGCCTCTTGATTGGCCATCTCCCCTGCTTCGGCCATCAGAGCTTTTAACTTTTTGATATGCACCGAGCCGGCATCCAGTTGCGGCTCAAAAAAGAAGATGGTTTGAACAATCGCCGCGGGCTTGGCCTGCGCCAGTAGATCGATCAATTCAGCGTGGTAGTTCCGCGGCCAAGGCCACCGCCCCAGCTTCGAAACACTGAGGTCGTCAATCGCAATGATGGCAATTTGGTCAGAAGGCAGGCGCGCATTGGAAGCACTGGCAATATCGTAAAAACGCCGCTCCAAAGAAGCCGCCAAGCCCGTTGTCAGCAGTGCAACGGTCGCGACTGCGGAAACAAGCAATCCGACAAACCAATCAGTTCGCCAGAACGCTCTGTTTTTGGGTGCGCTAGCCACCCTCACTGACTCCCCGATTGTCCTTGCGCATACTTGTTTGTGTGCTTCGTATTTACTCACCTGACAGCTCAACGCACCTTACCAGAGGCGCTTTCTCGCGGCAACACACGCAAACCGATAGACGTAAAAAAGCCCGGTCGTTAGACCGGGCTCCTGTCTGTTCCCTGCGCTTGGATAGCAGCAGGTCTGGCGCACCTATTACAGCAAGGCCTTCAACAGTTTTGCCATCTCAGAAGGGTTACGGGTCACTTTGAAACCGCATTCTTCCATCACCGCCAGCTTCGCATCTGCAGTATCTGCACCACCGGAGATCAAGGCACCCGCGTGGCCCATGCGCTTTCCGGGAGGTGCTGTCACACCAGCAATAAAGCCAACAACCGGCTTCTTCATGTTCAGCTTGCACCAACGTGCTGCTTCAGCTTCGTCAGGTCCACCGATTTCGCCGATCATGATGAC
>DGQR01000254.1:12581-13227 GCA_002390825.1 Rhodoferax sp. UBA4409 | reverse complement strand
CTTCCACCGCGATGCCAAGGATGATGATCGCCGTGGCCGGAAAGACAAATCAGTCACTGGCTTGGTGCGCTACGGCCGCCCTGCCGGTGCTGCCAGCCGCCATGGCTGGGAGAGCGCAGGCGTTGACGACAAGTTTGTGCGCTGGAACAACGGCGCGTTGGCCGCCAACGCTAAAGCCGACTACCGCAACGAAATGAACACCTTCGGTTTCGTGGTGGAAATGGACGCCTACGACGGCCAGCAATTGGTGCGCAAGCGCACCGGCTTGGGCCGATTCGCCCACGAGAGTGTGAGCTTTGCCAAGGCCGTGTCTGGCCAACCTATCGTGGCCTACATGGGTGACGATTCCCGTGGTGAATACATGTACAAGTTTGTGTCCGCAGCCAAGTGGGACGCTGCTGACGCCAACGCCAGCAACCGCATTGCTGTGGGCGACAAGTACCTCGACAAGGGCACTTTGTTTGTAGCAAGCTTCAAGGACGATGGCACTGGCACCTGGATTGAGTTGTCGATGAACAACCCTATCGTTGCCGCCAACCCCGACTTCGAGTTCAAGTCCGACGCCGACGTGGCCATCTTCACCCGCCTGGCTGCCGATGCGGTCAGCGCCACCAAGATGGATCGCCCTGAGTGGGGTGGCATCAAC
>DGQR01000254.1:0-12509 GCA_002390825.1 Rhodoferax sp. UBA4409 | reverse complement strand
ACGCTGACCAACAACAGCAACCGCACCGTCGACGGCGACATGGGTGCAGACGCAGCCAACCCGCGCGTCTACAGCGACATGAAGAACGGCAAGGAAAGCAAGGGCAACGTGAACGGCCACATCATCCGCGTGGCACAAGCCAACCCGGCTGACACCGCGTTCAAGTGGGACATCTACTTGTTTGCCTCGGAGGCTGATGCCGATAAAACCAAGGTCAACCTGTCCAACCTGACCGACGAGAACGACATGTCTGCCCCCGATGGCTTGGCTTTCAGCCCCGCCACCGGCCTGTGCTGGATCCAGACCGACGACAGCGCTTACACCGACAAGACCAACTGCATGTTGCTGGCCGGCATCCCCGGCAAGGTGGGCGACGGCGGCAAGAAGACGCTGAGCTACAAGCGCGAAGATGGCAGCGAAAAGCGCATCGACACCTACATGGGCAAGTCGCAGTCACCTGACATCCTCAAGCGCTTTTTGGTCGGCCCCGTGGACTGCGAAATCACAGGCCTGTGCGAAACACCGGACGGCAAGGCTTTGTTCATCAACATCCAGCACCCCGGTGAAAACACACCGATGGCTGAAATTGCTAACCCTGCCAAGTACACCAGCCAGTGGCCTGCCAACGCCGGTTACGGTGCAGGCAATCGCCCCCGCTCTGCCACCATCGTGATCACCAAGAAAGATGGCGGCGTGATCGGTAGCTAAGCAGCACCGGCGTCCCGTGCGGCATAAGGCCGCACGAACACCAAGTAGCGGCCTGCAGCAATGCAGGTCGCTATTTTTTTGATAGCTACTAGCGCAATAAGAGAGAGGGCTATAGCCCTATTTAGTACAAATTAGAGAGCGTAATCTCGCTCCACTTTGGCGATACGGGTCTTGAAGGCTGCGTACCACTTTTCGTGGCCCAGTTGCTGGGCGACCTGGTGCTCGGCATGGGCCTTCCAGGCGCGGATGGACTCGAGATCTTTCCAGTACGACACCGTAATCCCTAGCCCGTCGCGCGCAGATTCCACGCCCAGAAAGCCGGGCTGCTGTGCGGCGAGTACCAACATCTTCTCGGCCATGTCGCCATAGCCCTCATCGACGGCGGTGCGCAGGCTGGTGAAGATGACGGCGTAGTACGGCGCCGGTGGGGTGATCGCAATGTCCAGGCTCATCGGGGTCTCCAGAAAGTCAAGGCACGGGGGTGAGTTTGGCCACGCTCAGGGCCAGCCACTTGGTGCCGTGACGGGGGAAATTGATCTGCGCACGCGCGTCGTCGCCGGCGCCCTCCAGCGTGAGCACAGTCCCCTCGCCGAACTTGGCGTGGAACACCTTTTGCCCCTTGCGCAGACCGGTGGGTTCTTCTTTGCGCACCACCTCTTTTTGCGGGGCCGAATACGAGCCAAATGTGCTTCCAGCGCCCGTAGGGTATGCGCGAGCAGCTCCTGAATTTACGGCATAGCCACCGCCACCCCAGCTGTTGCCGGAGCCGCCCATGCCACCACCTGCGGGCATGGCCTGCTGCTTGGGTGTGAGGTACTTCAGGCATTCCTCGGGCAGCTCGTCAAAAAAGCGGCTCTTGAGGTTGAAGCGCGTCTGCCCGTGGAGCATGCGGGTTTGCGAATGGCTAAGGTACAAGCGCTTACGCGCGCGGGTGATGGCCACGTAAGCCAGGCGGCGCTCTTCCTCCAAACCGTCGTGGTCGCTCATGGAGTTTTCGTGGGGGAACAAGCCCTCTTCCATGCCGGTGATGAACACGCAGTCAAACTCCAAGCCCTTGCTGGAGTGCACGGTCATGAGTTGGATGGCGTCCTGCCCGGCGGCGGCCATGTTGTCGCCCGCTTCGAGCGCGGCATGGGTCAAGAAGGCTTGCAGGGGCGAGAGGGTTTCGCCGGTGTCGCCAAATTCATCGACCACTGCATCCGTGCCGGTCATCAAAGCCTCGCCACTCAAGCCCTGGCTGACCGGGCTCTGGCTCAGCAAGGCTTCCGGGCTGCTGACCAGCGGCGCCATGCCGGGGGCTTCACGGCCAAAGCCTTCTTGCATCACAAAACTTTCAGCGGCGTTGACCAGTTCGTCCAAGTTCTCGACGCGGTCTTCGCCTTCCCGCTCGTTGCGGTAGTGCTCCAGTAGGCCGCTGTGCTCCAACATGAGCTTGATGATGTCTTTGAGGTTCAGGTCGGCAGTCTGCTCGCGTATGACATCGAGCTTGGCCACAAAGCCGGCAATCACGGCGCCAGGGCGACCGGTCAGCGTGCTGACCGCATCGTGCAACGAGCAGCCGGTGGCGCGGGCCAAGTCTTGCAATTGCTCAATGCTGCGCGCTCCGATGCCCCGTGCCGGGAAGTTCACGACCCGCAGAAAGCTGGTGTCGTCGTTGGGGTTCTCCAAGAGGCGCAGGTAGGCGAGCGCGTGCTTGATTTCAGCGCGCTCGAAGAAGCGCAGGCCGCCATACACACGGTAGGGAATGCCGGCATTGAACAACCCAGTTTCAATCACGCGGCTTTGCGCGTTGCTGCGGTAGAGCACGGCAATCTCCGAGCGCGGCACATCGTCGCGGATGAGCTGCTTCATCTCGTCCACCATCCACTGCGCTTCGGCAAAGTCGCTGGGCGCCTCGTACACCCTTACCGGCTCGCCGGCGCCCTGCTCGGTGCGCAGGTTTTTGCCCAGGCGGCGGCTGTTGTGGCTGATGAGCGCGTTGGCGCTGTCCAGAATGTTGCTGTAGCTGCGGTAATTCTGCTCCAGCTTGATTTGCTGGCGCACCGCAAACTCGCGCACAAAGTCGGTCATGTTGCCCACTCGCGCACCGCGGAAGGCGTAAATGCTCTGGTCGTCATCGCCTACCGCCAGCACCGAGCCACCGTCACTGCCGCTCTGCCCCACGCCGGCGATCATCTTGATCCAGGCGTATTGCAGCTTGTTAGTGTCCTGAAACTCGTCGATCAAGATGTGGCGGAAGCGTCGCTGGTAGTGCTCGCGGATGGGCGCGTTGTCGCGCAGCAGCTCGTAGCTGCGCAGCATCAGCTCGCCAAAGTCCACCACGCCTTCACGCTGGCACTGGTCTTCGTAGAGCTGGTAGACCTCAATCTTCTTGCGGGTGTCCGGATCGCTGGCCACCACATCCTTGGGGCGCAGGCCCTCTTCCTTGCAGTTACCGATAAACCAGCCCAACTGCTTGGGCGGAAAGCGCTCGGTGTCGATGTTGTACTGCTTGCACAGCCGCTTGAGGGCGGAGAGCTGATCCTGCGTGTCCAGAATCTGGAAAGCCTGCGGCAGGCCAGCGTTTTTGTAGTGCGCGCGCAAAAACCGGTTACACAGGCCGTGGAAGGTACCAATCCACATGCTGCTCACATTCACTGGCAATATGGCGGAAAGGCGTGTCTTCATCTCCTTGGCCGCCTTGTTGGTAAAGGTGACCGCCAAAATGCCGCCAGGCGAGACGTAGCCGTTCTGCAATAGCCAAGCGATGCGCGTGGTCAGCACTCGCGTTTTGCCGGAACCAGCCCCCGCCAGAATGAGCGCGTGCTCGGCGGGCAGCGTGACAGCGGCCAGCTGCTCGGGGTTCAGGTTGTGTAACAGGGGGGGAGTGGTGCCAGCGGCGGCGAAAGAATGCATGTACCGATTGTAGAAAGGCCGCGGCTCCTCAACTGCACGGCAGACGATTCCCCTGCGCACTACGTTTTGGCCGCCATAAGCAAATTCATATACCGTGCCGGCCGCAACCTTTCTACAATCAAGCACCGGGCCCAAGCAATTGGCACCCGGTTTTTTTATGGCCGGTGCCAGTCCAAGCGCTCAGTGTTTTGTATTGAAACTTTGGATAGGAGCTTGGGAACCATGGAAATTTTTGACTACGACAACATCCTCTTGCTGCCCCGCAAATGCCGGGTGGAGAGCCGTTCTGAATGCGATGCAGGCGTTGAGCTGGGCAGCCGCAAATTCCGCCTGCCGGTGGTGCCTGCCAATATGAAGACTGTGGTGGACGAGTCCATCTGCGAATGGCTGGCGCGCAATGGTTACTTTTACGTGATGCACCGCTTTGATCTGGACAACGTCAAGTTCGTCCAGGAGATGCACGCCAAGGACCTGTTTGCCTCCATCTCGCTGGGCGTGAAGAAGCCGGACTACGCTACGGTAGACCAGTTGGTGGCGCTGGGCCTGACGCCCGAGTACATCACCATCGACATCGCCCACGGCCATGCCGACAGCGTGCGCGACATGATCATTTACCTCAAGAAACACCTGCCCGGCAGCTTTGTGATCGCCGGCAACGTGGCCACACCTGAGGCGGTGATCGACCTCGAAAACTGGGGTGCGGACGCCACCAAAGTGGGCGTGGGCCCGGGCAAGGTGTGTATCACCAAGCTCAAGACCGGCTTTGGCACCGGCGGCTGGCAGCTCAGCGCGCTCAAGTGGTGTGCCCGTGTAGCCACCAAGCCGATCATTGCCGACGGCGGTATCCGCAGCCATGGCGACATTGCCAAGAGCATCCGCTTCGGCGCGAGCATGGTCATGATCGGCTCCCTGTTTGCGGGCCACGAAGAGTCCCCCGGCAAAACGGTGGAAGTTGATGGCACCATGTTCAAGGAGTACTACGGCTCGGCCAGCGACTTCAACAAGGGCGAATACAAGCACGTCGAAGGCAAGCGCATCCTCGAGCCAATCAAGGGCAAGCTGGCCGACACGCTGATCGAAATGGAGCAGGACGTGCAAAGCTCCATCAGCTACGCCGGTGGCAAGAAGCTCATGGACATCCGCAAGGTGAACTACGTGACCCTGGGCGGCGACAACGCGGGCGAACACCTGCTGATGTAAGCCCCTGCCGTGAAGGCTGTCAGCACCTCGACAGCCTTCACGGTACAAACCCTCTCCCCCCCTCGCGGGGCGGCGCTATTCTCAGGTGCAGGAGCACACTGACACCATGAAAATAGCACTTCTCGGCATCGGTCTCATGGGGTTCCCCATGGGGCGCCGCCTTTGTGAAGCCGGCCACACTGTCCACGTCTGGAACCGTACCCCCGCCAAAGCGGAACGCCTCATCGCATTCGGCGCCATCGTTCATCCCACAGCCGCCCATGCCGTCGCTGAGGCCGACATGGTCATCACCATGCTGGACCACGGCGGCATCGTCAGCCACGTGTTGTTTGAATTGGGCGCGGCAGACGCTATTCCGCAAGGGACACTGCTGGTGGACATGTCGTCCATCAAACCTGTAGAAGCCCGCGACCATGCCGCCCGCCTGAGCGAGCGCGGTGTGGACTATCTGGATGCACCCGTCTCCGGTGGCACGCTGGGGGCAGAGCAAGGTACGCTGGCCATCATGGCCGGTGGCAAGGCCACCAACTTCGAGCGGGCCATGCCTGTGCTCAAAATCTTCGGCCGCCCCACCCATGTGGGGCCTATTGGATCCGGTCAACTCACCAAGCTCGCCAACCAGATGATCGTGGGCGCCACCATCGGCATCGTGGCAGAAGCCCTGCTGTTGTGTGAACGCGGCGGTGCGAACATGGGCAAGGTAAAAGAAGCCATCACCGGAGGCTTTGCGGACAGTCGCATCCTGCAGGTCCACGGCCAGCGCATGGTGGACCGCGACTTTGCGCCCCGTGCCCGGATGACGGTGCAAATCAAGGACCTGCGTAACGCCTTGGCCACGGCCTCTGAGGTGGGCTTTGATGCGCCGATTACGACCTTGTTTGAAAAGTTATATGCCGAAGGCATCGAGCACGGCCTGTCCGACCTGGACCACGCCGGGCTGTTCGTGGAACTGGCCAGCCGCAACGGCATGTCCTGACACAGCACCATCACCGGTTTGCACAACGCCAAGTGCCGACGTAAAAAAGCCCCGCCGGCTCGCGCCGCGGGGCTTTTTGTTATCTGCTGATTGGCAGATTAGTCGAAGTTACGTGCGGGACGCTTCTTGGCATCACGGGGCACGAAAACCTTGCCGCCGTTACCAGGCTTGGCGAAGCCAGCGGGCTTGCGGGCTGCGAAGTCGCCACGCGGGGCACCAAAGTCACCGCGAGGGGCGCCGAAATCGCCACGGGGTTGGAAGTCACCACGCGGAGGACGTGCATCACCGCGGGGTGCATCGCCACGGGGCGCGCCTTGACCGGCAAAGCGATCATTGAAACCACCCTTGCGCTCGTAGCTGAAGCCTTCACGAGAAGCGCCACCGAAATCACGGGAGTTTTCACCGAAACCACGGTTGCCGCCGCCTTCAGGGCGCCCGCCGAAACCGCGCACCGCACCGTAGCCACCTTCACGGGGAGCGCCATCGCGCTGTCCGCCACCGAAGCCGCCTTCACGTGGGCCACCGAACTTGCGTTCGCGAGGCTGGAAGTCACCACCGCGGCCACGGCCACCGAAGCTGGGGCGCGACTCAGGAGCGCGCTGCTGGGGTTCCAAGCCGGGAATCGTCTCTGGCTTGATAGGCTGACGGCTGTAAGCCTCGATGTCGAAAATCTTGCGACGGTCGCGGAACTCAGCGAATGTCACAGCCAGACCATCACGGCCCGCACGACCAGTACGACCGATACGGTGGGTGTAGTCCTCCGCCTTCATCGGCAAACCGAAGTTGAACACGTGGGTAATGGTGGGCACGTCGATACCGCGAGCAGCCACATCGGTAGCCACCAGAATCTGTACCTGACCTTGGCGCAAAGCCATCAGGCGGCGGTTACGCAGGCCTTGGCTCAAAGCGCCGTGCAGGGCCACAGCGGAGAAGCCGTCTTGCTGCAAGTCGTTGGCCAAGCCATCGCACTCGATCTGGGTGCTGGCAAACACAACCGCTTGATTGATGGTGGTGTCACGCAACCAGTGGTCCAACAGCTTGCGCTTGTGCTGGGCGTTGTCAGCCCAGAACAGCACTTGCTTGATGTTGGCGTGCTTTTCCTGGGGGCTGTCGATGGTCACGCGCTGGGGTTCGCGCATCACACGGGCAGCCAATTGCTGGATGCGGGGTGCGAAGGTGGCGCTGAACATCATGGTCTGCTTGCGGTCGATGGTGAGCTGGTTGATTTCAGCCAGGTCATCGGAGAAGCCGAGGTCCAACATACGGTCGGCTTCGTCCACCACCAGGAACTGGACTTGGTCCAGCTTGATTTGCATGGAGCGTTGCAGGTCCAGCAGACGGCCAGGAGTAGCCACCACCAAGTTGGCGTTTTGCAGCTTGGCAATTTGCAACTGGTAAGGCATGCCGCCCACGATGTTGGCGACGCGCAGACCACGGCAGTGTTGCACCAGGTCAATCGCGTCATGGGCCACTTGCTGAGCCAGTTCGCGGGTAGGGCAAACGATCAGGGCGCCAGGAGTAGGAGCCTTGAAGTTGCGGGGGTTGGTCGGGTCTTTGCGCTTTGCGCGCTTGGGAGCGGGCTCGCCCTTGGCAGCGGCATCGGCGCAAGCTTGTTCATACTCAGCGCGCTCAGCCTCTTCGGCTTCGGCTTGCTGGGTCAACAAGGTGTGCAACACGGGCAACAAGAATGCGGCAGTTTTGCCGGAACCGGTCTGGCTGGACACCATCAGGTCGACAAATTTGCCGACCTTGTCGGAGCCCACACCTGCCATGGCCATGGGAATGGTCTTTTGCTGCACGGTGGTAGGCTGGGTGTAGCCCAGGTCTTTACACGCCTGCACCAAAGCGGGCGCCAAGCCGAGCTCGACGAAACCGTTAGGGGCCTCAGGTGCTGCAGCTTCTACAGCTTCGGACTCGATGGAAGTTTCCACGGATGTTGCGGAAACGGAAAGGTTTTCGGCAGGCGCGAATTCGCCTGTCACTTCAAAAGCGTCAGTCATATTTTTTCTCACACGAAAGCGCCGCAGGTTGTGCGGCTGCTCCGTCAATGGTTAAAAAACATCAACCATCAAACGGAACCTGCTCTGACCCGCCAAGGGGTTTCTCAGTGCTGGGGGCGTATATCGCTTGAAAAAGCGTGCCCGGTGAATGAAGGGAGATGTACAAATCTCACAAGCCGCCATCATGGCGTTACCTGCGAAGCCCTCGATTATGGCACGAATTCGGGTTTATACCTAATTTAGTTTGAGAAAGTGCTCACGGTAGTGTGCTAGCTCTTCGATGGACTCGGTGACGTCGGCCAAAGCGGTGTGCTTTTGCTGCTTTTTGAAGGACTCGGCAACCCCGGGCTTCCAGCGTTTGGCCAGTTCTTTGAGCGTGCTGACGTCCACATTGCGGTAGTGGAAGAACGCTTCCAGTTTGGGCATGTACTTCACCAGAAAGCGGCGGTCCTGGCCGATCGAGTTGCCGCACATGGGGGATGCGCCCGCAGGCACATAAGGGCTCAAGAAAGCAATCAATGCCGCTTCTGCCTCTGCCTCGGTGACGGTAGATGCTTTGACTTTGTCGATCAAGCCGCTTTTGCCATGGGTACCTTTGTTCCAAGCATCCATGCCATTGAGCAGCGCGTCCGATTGATGAATCACAAACACGGGCCCCTCTACCCGCTGACCGAGGTGGGGGTCCGTGACGATCACTGCAATTTCCAAAAGTCGGTCGTGTTCAGGCTCAAGACCCGTCATTTCACAGTCCAACCAAACCAAGTTTTTGTCGGATTTGATGAGCGTGGCGGGGATGGGGGTGTTTGATTCGTCCATGGGGAGATTGTCGCCGATGACCTAAACTCTCCCGCCATGCAAGACACCGCGTTTGAATTCACACCGTCCCTTTGGATGACGACCCTGTTCGCCCTCACGCTGGTAGCTAGCGTAGTGCTCAAATTCTGGCTCGCTACGCGGCAAGTGCGCCACGTTGCGCAACACCGGGATACCGTACCCCTCGCATTCGCGAGCCATATTGCACTGGCTGATCATCAAAAAGCGGCAGACTACACCATGGCGCAAGCGCGATTGGGCCTGCTCGAATTGGCGTGGGGCACCGTGGTGATCTTGGGCTGGACATTGCTGGGAGGGCTGCACGCCTTGAATCAGGCCCTGCTGGGGTGGTTTGGCGCCCCGATGGAAAGCAGCCTTCTGCAGCAACTGGCATTGCTGGTCTGCTTTTCGGTGATTGGCTCGGTCGTGGACCTGCCCTTCTCGCTCTACCGCACGTTTGTTTTGGAGCAGCGCTTTGGCTTTAACCGCATGACACCGCGCCTGTGGCTGATCGATGGTCTGAAAGGCCTGGCATTCAGCGCCTTGATTGGCTTGCCGCTGGCAGCTGCGGCATTGTGGGTCATGGCCACGACCGGGGCGCTCTGGTGGCTGTGGACCTGGAGCCTGTGGATGGGGTTCAGCCTGCTGATGATGTGGGTCTACCCCACGTGGATCGCACCTTTGTTCAACCAGTTCAAACCTTTGGAGGATGCAGCGCTCAAGGACCGCGTCGCCGCGCTGATGACGCGCTGCGGGTTCACCTCCAAGGGGTTTTACGTGATGGACGGTAGCAAGCGAAGCGCCCACGCCAATGCCTATTTCACGGGCTTCGGTGCCTCCAAGCGGGTCGTTTTTTATGACACCCTGCTCGCTCAACTCAGCCCGGACGAAGTAGACGCCGTATTGGCACACGAACTGGGGCATTTCAAGCACGGGCACATCCGCAAGCGCATGGCGTCCTTGTTCGCACTGAGCTTGGCCGCGTTCGCGCTGTTGGGCTGGGTGAGCCAGCAGGCCTGGTTTTACACCGGACTCGGGGTAGGCCCGAATATGGCAGGCGGCAACGAGGCTTTGTCACTGTTGCTGTTCATGATGGTATTGCCCTTGGCAGGCAGCTTCACCGGGCCACTGTTCGCGCAGCTATCCCGTAAACACGAGTTTGAAGCCGACGCTTTCGCCGTAGCCCACGCCAACGGCGCGGCACTGTCGTCAGCGCTGCTCAAACTCTACAAGGACAATGCGTCGACACTCACCCCGGACCCTGTGTACGTAAAGTTCTATTATTCGCATCCACCGGCGCCCGAGCGTTTGGCCCGAATGCCACAGGCTCACCCCATAGCCACCACTGCTTAGACCTAAAAAATGCAATCAGCCACCGTCAGAACTGCGCTAAGCGCTACACAAATCATAGCAAGCCTCGCCAAAACCGAAGGTTGGAAGCTGCACGGTGATGGTGCGGATCTCGCCATTGAAAAGACCTACAAGTTTGAGAACTTCCTCAAAACCATGGCCTTTGTCAACGCCATCGCCTACCTTGCAGAACAGCAAGACCATCACCCTGAACTCTTGCTGACCTACAGCACGTGCAGCGTCCGCTTCAATACCCATGATGTGCAGGGCGTCTCGCGCTCCGACTTTGAGTGCGCGGCTCTCGTAGATGCGCTTTACGCGCCTGCAGGCCCTTCCGCATGAAAGTTGCCCCTTGAGCCGCCCCGGCTTGGAGCCCGGCCTGGTAGTGGCCGGACATGGCCGCCATGTCTGGGTAGAAACACCGGATGGACGCCGACTGATCTGCCACCCGCGTGGCAAAAAAAGTGTGACGGTGGTGGGAGACCAGGTACTCTGGCAAGCCACCCAAGATGAGGGCACGATTGAAAAGGTGCTGCCACGGCGCAACCTTTTTTACCGACAGGACGAGATTCGCACCAAGTCTTTTGCGGCAAATCTGGACCAGGTGCTGATCCTGATCGCGGCAGAACCCGAGTTTTCCGAAAGCCAGCTCTCACGCGCCCTGATTGCAGCGGAAGCCGAGCGCATCAAGCCCATCATTGCCCTGAACAAAAGTGATCTGGCAGGGCCCTTTGGGCGGGCGTGGGATCGGCTCACCATTTACCGCGACATGGGTTACACCCTGCTCCCCTTGGCGCTCAAGCCCAAAGCAGAGGGATTGGACGCCACCGAGCTGAGCGTATTGCTGGAGCTCATGGAGGGAAAAACGACACTGGTGCTCGGCCCCTCTGGCTCCGGAAAAAGCACGCTCATCAATCGCTTGCTGCCGGACGCGGACGTGCTCACCAACGAGATCTCTACAGCATTGAATTCGGGCAAGCACACCACCACGAGTACCAGCTTGTATTGGGTGGATGCGGCAAAAACCACTGCCGTGATTGATTCGCCAGGATTTCAGGAGTTCGGCCTGAACCACATTGACCCAATGCACTTGGCAGGCCTGATGCCCGACATCAAGGCCCACGCAGGCAATTGCAAGTTTTACAACTGCAGCCATCTCCACGAACCGGGCTGTGGCGTGCTTTTTCAAACCAAAGAGGCTTTCAGCCCAGGCGGAATCACCGCAAATCGCTACAAAATTTATAGCGATTTGTTTGAAGAACTCTCGCAAACCCGCTATTGAATCTGGCGGCCAGCGTGGCCGGCCAGGCAACAGCGGCCTAGCCGATCAACCGCGCCAGCGACAACAGGGCCAAGAACACCATCCACATCACGACGGTGCGCCATACCAGGCCGACCACCGCGCGCAGGTGGGCAGGCTCCGGCGTCAGGCCCTCGGTGATGCCCTCTTCCCCCAAGCGCACATTGACAGCACCGGCGGTTGCAGCGAGGACCACTCCGTCGTTATCTAACGGATGTGCGGCGGAATGGCGGCGCCAGCTGTCGACCGCATCTTCAAAGCTGCCGACAAAGGCAAAACTCAGTGCGGTCACGCGTGCGGGCAGCCAATCCACCAATTCCCAGCAACGCAAGGCCTGGGTGCGGACGGCGTCGCTCACCGGCGGCAGTTCCGGCCGAGGCGCTCTTTTGGCGAACAAAGCCAGATACTCGCTCACGCGGTAAAACACCGCGCCTGCAGGCCCCAGCCCCAAAGCCGCCAATATCGAGTACCAGACGAACACACCGAAGACATGGCGGTGCGCGCTCAACACCGAGTGTTCGATGACGTGGCGCACGATCTCACTGCGAGGCAACTCACTGGCGTCAATGCGTTTCCATTGCGCCAACGCAGCGCGTGCGGCCTCTTCGTCGCCGGCCAACAGGGCGTCGCGGATTTGGGTGAAATGGTGGCTGAATTGCCGGAAACCCAGGGTGGCATACAACACCAGCACATTCCATACGGCAGCGGCCGCCCAGCCCCACTGCCACACCAAGGCCCAGTGAACCGCCAAGACGATCAGCGTAGGCCCGGCTGCCGCCAAAATCCAGGCCAGCCACGCATGTTTGGAGGCACCGGCATCGAAGTTCTTGATCACCCAGCGTACCCAATTGCGCACTGCGTTGTGCACCGGGTTCACTTGGGGTAAGGGCTTCGCTTGCTCCAGCAAGAGTGCCAACAATATGGAGATAAAACTCATGGAGCAATCATACCCAGCGCGAGGCGGTTTCAAGCACGGAGAAAGCGGTAGAGATTGCGCAACATGCCCGCTGTTGCCCCCCAAATAAACCACTCTGCTTGTGAGTCTCGGAATGGCATCGAAAACCATTCGCGGGTAGCACCATCCCACTCCACCTGATGACGACGGTGGTTGGCCGGATCCATCAGGAATGCCAAGGGCACCTCGAACACATGCGCCACCTCGTCCGGATTCGCGCAAATTTGAGCCTTCGGTGAAATCAAGGCGATGACGGGGGTCACGATAAAGGCACTGCCCGTGGTGTAGTGCGGCAGGGTGCCCAACACGTCA
>DGQR01000251.1 GCA_002390825.1 Rhodoferax sp. UBA4409 | reverse complement strand
TTTGCCATGAAGGGCCGGAGCGCAGAAGCATGAGCAACATCACCTTACCTACTCCCCAACCCCTGTTGTCCCGCACAGGCTGGGCCGCGTGGCTGGCCGCGCTGATCGTGTTGTGCGCTCTGGTGCCGGTTTTGAACCTGATGGTGCCGGAGGGCAGCGTGCTGCACCTGAGCGACTTTGCGGTGGCACTCACGGCCAAGATCATGTGCTACTCGATTTGTGCCCTCGCGATGGGCTTGATCTGGGGTTACACGGGGATCTTGAGCCTCGGCCACGGCCTGTTCTTTGCACTCGGTGGCTATGCCATGGGCATGTACCTGATGCGCCAGATCGGGCTGGACGGCAACTACAAAAGCAACCTGCCGGACTTCATGGTGTTCCTGGACTGGAAAGAGCTGCCTTGGCACTGGGCACTGTCCGGCAGTTTCGGGGCCACTTTATTTTTGGTGGTGGCTGTGCCTGGGCTGGTGGCCTTTGTGTTTGGCTACTTTGCCTTCCGCTCGCGCATCAAGGGCGTGTATTTCTCCATCATCACCCAGGCCATGACGTTTGCAGCCATGCTGCTGTTCTTTCGCAATGAAACCGGCTTCGGTGGCAACAACGGCTTCACCGACTTCAAGCGGATTCTGGACATTCCGATTGCGACCTCCAGCATGCGCATGACGCTGTTTGTGATGACAGCGGTCACTTTGCTGCTGTTTTTCTTGATGGCCCGCTGGCTGGTGGGCAGCAAGTTCGGGCGGGTGCTGCAGGCGGTGCGGGATGCGGAGAGCCGTGTCATGTTCAGCGGCTACTCCACCCTGGGCTACAAGCTCACCATCTGGACTATCTCGGCCATGATGTGCGGCGTCGCGGGGGCACTGTATGTGGCGCAGGTCGGCATCATCAACCCCAGCGAAATGAGCCCGGCGAACTCAATCGAAATTGCCATTTGGGCAGCTGTGGGCGGCAGGGCGACGCTGATCGGGCCGATTGTCGGGGCCTTCATCGTCAACGGCGCCAAGAGCTGGCTCACCGTGACCTACCCCGAATTTTGGCTGTACTTTCTGGGGGCGCTGTTCATCGGTGTCACCCTGTTCCTGCCCGACGGCGTGGTGGGCTTGATCAAAAAATTGAAGGGAGGGAAGGCATGACTCCCGATCTGTTGGAACAAGGCGCACGCCGGGTCGAAGCGCGCCTGGCCGCACTGGCCGGGCAAACCGCCCAGACAGAGTCCGGCGGCCGGACCGCCGGTTTCGGCCGCCTCGCCAGCCTATGCGAGGTCGATGTGACCCACGGGCGCATCCTCTACCTGGAGGATGTGCACGTGAGTTTTGACGGCTTCAAGGCCATCAATGGCCTGAGCCTCGATATCGCGCCCGGCGAGCTGCGTTGCATCATCGGGCCCAACGGTGCGGGCAAGACCACGATGATGGACATCATCACCGGTAAAACCCGGCCCGACAGCGGCACCGTGTTTTTTGGCAGCACCATCGATTTGTTGCGCTACAAAGAATCCGAGATCGCGCAGTTGGGCATTGGGCGCAAGTTCCAGAAGCCCACGGTGTTTGAGCAGCTCACGGTGTTCGAGAACCTGGAGTTGGCCTTGAAGACGGATAAGGGCGTCAAAGCCTCCATGTTCTTCAAGTTGGACTCTGCCCAGCGGGACCGGCTGGCGGAGATCCTGCACACCATCCACTTGGCTGACAGTGTGGGTCGGCAGGCCGGCAACCTGAGCCACGGCCAGAAGCAGTGGCTGGAGATCGGCATGTTGTTGATGCAAGACCCCAAGTTGCTGCTGCTGGATGAACCAGTGGCCGGCATGACCGACGAGGAAACCGAGCGCACCGCCGAGCTGTTTTTGACCCTCAAGGGCAAGCACTCACTGATGGTGGTGGAGCACGACATGAGCTTTATCCGCACCATCAGCGACATCGTCACTGTGCTGTGTGACGGCTCGGTATTGGCCCAGGGCACGCTGGATCAGGTGCAGGCCGATGAGCGTGTGATCGAAGTTTATTTGGGCAGATGAAAGCCCCCACGCTCCACCGTTGCACGGGTCGCTGCCCCCCAAGGGGGCTAATTTTCCTTGGGGCGGCCCTGCGAAAAATTGCACAGGTAAGAGAACACTATGCTTGAAGTAAAAAACATCAACCAGTACTACGGTGGCTCCCACATCCTGCGGGACGTTAGTCTGGAGGCCGAGGTGGGCAAGGTCAAGGTCATTTTGGGCCGCAACGGTGTGGGCAAAACGACGTTGCTCAAATCGTTGATGGGGCTGGTGCCCATCAAGTCCGGCAGCATCTCGATGGATGGCAAAGAGATCCACAAGCTTACGCCTTACGAGCGCGCCCGCTTGGGGCTAGGGTTTGTGCCTCAGGGCCGCGAGATTTTTGCGCGCCTTACTGTCGAAGAAAACTTGCGCATGGGCCTGGCTTACAAGCCGGCCGGCACACCCATTCCGGCCGAGCTGTTTGAGTTGTTTCCGGTATTGCAGCAGATGTTGCACCGCCGGGGGGGCGACTTGTCGGGCGGGCAGCAGCAACAGTTGGCGATTGCGCGCGCGTTGGCCGCCGGCCCCAAGGTGCTGATTTTGGATGAACCCACCGAAGGCATTCAGCCCAGCATCATCAAAGACATCGGCCGCGTGATCCGAATGCTGGCAGACCGGGGCGACATGGCCATTCTTTTGGTGGAGCAGTACTACGACTTTGCCCAGGAGCTGGCGGACAATTACATCGTGATGGAGCGCGGCGCGGTGCTGGCACGGGGCATGGGCCAGAACATGGAAGTTGACGGCGTGCGCGGCCTCGTGGCGATTTAAATGCCGGGTACCAACAGGTCCGGGGCCGCCGCATCCGCGGGGGGCGTGGGTTCTGCGGATTTCATGTAGGCCGGCGCCACACGTTTGCCGGTGCGCAAGACCAGGCCACCTGCTTGGCGCTTTTGCTCGCCGGGGGAGCCCCGATTCACAATCGAGCCGCACCGGGCCTTGAGCTGTTGCACCATGTCCATCAGCTCGGTTGCCGAGTTAACTTTGGCGCTGTGCTTTTGCAGTAGCTGGTAAGCGTTGTCGATCAGGCGGGGGTTCAAGGTATCCCGGCCATGCAAGATCAAGTTTTTGACGGCATGGGTCGGGTCCCCTTTCAGGCTCAGGGCCATGGCCGTCTCGGCGTATTCGAGCACCTGGGCTTGTGCCGCACGCAAGCGGTCGGCGTAAGGCGGGTAGGCTGACGCGCTGGCGGCCAACAATTCGGTGAGCGAGCGGTTGCTACAAAACCGCCGCCCAATCACATTAATAGTCTCTTCCAGCTCGTTGAGCTGAACCGCCTTGTGGGAGAGCTGGGCCATCAGGGCAATCAGATTCCCTGCCGACTCGAAATCGAAAGAGGTTTCCCGCACGGTGCCCGTCATTGCGCGCACGGTGTCGACCGCCTTGGCGAACTGGTGCTGCTGGATCAGATTCAGTGCGGCCACCACATCGGCCAAACGTTGCAAACGCGGGTTGCCATCATCGCGGTCGAGCAAGCGCAGCAGGTCGTCATGGCAGCGTTGCAAACCTTTGCGGTCGCCCGTCGTGAGCCGGGTGAAGGCCAGCATGACCAGGGTTTGGGCATCGAACATTTTGGAGTCCAGCCCGAGGCGAACCGTCTTGTCCAGCAAACCCTCGGCGGCCACGGTGTCGCCGCTGTAGTAGGTCATCATGGCCAGGTTTTGTACCCGGCTGATCGAGGCCGGCGTCAAGGAGGCCGCCATCTTGTAGGTCTCGAGCGCTTTGTCGAACCGCCCCAGCTCGAACTGGGCGCGGCCCATCACGTCGTAGGCATCTGCGTAGTTCGCATCTTCGCCCAGCAGCTTATCCAAGGTGGTGGTGGCCTGGTTGATCTGCCCGGCATCCAGCTGGGCACGGGCAACCCCGAGTTTGGCCCAAGGCAAGGTCTTGGCGGTGACCACGGCCTTGTAGAGGGTTTGCGCTTCTTGCGGGCGGGACAAACGCAGCAGCAATTCTGCACCCACCCGGGCGGCATAGAGCCAGAAAGGTGCGCGTGTTTCAAACCGCTCTAGGCAGAGAGCGGCGGCATCTTCAAAGCGCTCTTCTTCCACCGCGGTGAAGATCTCTTGCAAAGCCGCCTTGCGCGTTCGGGCCGCAGCCAGCCTTTCACTCAGGTGGGTGGCTTTGTGCGGCTTGAGCATGTAGCCATCCAGGGCGGACTCTGCTGCTTCCGCCACTTTGGAGTAAGTGGCCTCTGCGGTGATCATGATGAACACCGTTGAAAAAGGCAGCAGCTGGTTGCGCCGCAAGTCGTCCAGCAGGTCTTGGCCCGACATGGCATCCGTGGGGAAGTGCTGCTCGCACAGCACGAAATCAAAGGTCCGGAACTCCAGCTGGCGCCGCGCATCGACCGCGCGCGCAGCCTGGGACACGGATGCGACCCCAAAGTCGCGCAACTGTGAAACCAGTATGGAGCGTGAAGTGGGGTTCCCGTCAACGACTAGGGCGTTGCAGGTAGAGAGGTCATAGTCAATCGCGGCCATTGCACACATTATGGTGGTGCCAACCGCGATTGACCAGAAAAGCTACATGGCCCAGATGCGCGGATCTTGCCCCGCCATCTGCCACGCCTGCGCGCGCCACTGTTGGCGCACCGTGCGCAAGAGTTGCATGGCCGGCTCTACCGTGGGTGCCAAGACCCGCAGCACCAGTGTGCGGGTGTTGGGGCTGGTCACGCCGCCAGTGGGGGCGAGCGGGTGTTCCCGCAAGGTGTCGCGGGCGAGGTCGATCAGGGCTTCTTTGTCCGCGCGCTTCCAAGGGGTGCCACTTGCAAAAAACAAAGTTGCCAAGCAGCGGTGGCCTGCGAGGCCAGTGGGCCCGTCCATCAAGCGATGGTCGTCCGCACGCAGGCGGCCACGCTCCAGCCAAATGCCGGGTATCTCCAGGTGCTGGTCGAGCCAACCGCTCACAAAAGGCAGCTTGGCATGGGGCAGGCCGAGTGCCGTGATGTCCCAGCCTATGCACTGTGCACCGGGTGCGAGGTTCAGTTGAAGCTTATTGATCGCGTTACACGCGTCGTAGCAAATGGCCTCCAGGGGCAGCCATTCCAGGCGCGCGTTTTCTTGCAGGTGCAGGCGGGTAGTTTGGGTTGCGACCGGGCCATCCGAGCGGTAAAACCGGGTTGCACCCGGGGTGGTAACCAGCCCGTGTGCTCCCGGGCCGACTGACACATTCAGCTCCAAGGTGTCACCACCGACCAAGCCGCCGGGCGGATGCACCAGCACGTTGTGGCAGATGGTGTCGCCCTCGGGGTAGAGGCTTTGCAAAATCCGGAGCGGCCCGCTATGGTCATAGCGGGCCACACAGCGCTGGTTCTCGACCTGGTATTTGAGGTTTAAACGGGCATGCCAAACCATACATCAATGGTTCTGCGAGCCACGGTGCGCCCAGCCGGTAGTGCGCTTTTCAATGGCGCTGAACAGCTCGTACATCACCATGGCCATCGCCCCCACCACCACCAAACCAGCAAAGGCCAATCCCATTTGCATGGCAGAGCCTGCGCTGATGAGCAGGTAGCCAATGCCTTCATTAGCCGCTGTCATCTCGGACACCGTAGTGCCCACAAATGCCAGGGTAATGGCGACTTTGAGCGAGCCATAAAAGTAAGGCATCGAGCGGGGCAGGCCCACTTTGACCAGCACGTCCCAGCGCTTAGCGCCCAGCACCCGCAGCACATCTTCGAGCTCAGGCTCCAAGGTGGCAAGGCCGGTGGCAATGTTCACCATGATCGGGAAAAAGCTGATCAGAAAGGCCGTCAGGATGGCCGGGCCCACGCCAATGCCGAACCACACCACCAAAATCGGCACAAACGCTGCTTTGGGCAGCGCGTTAAACGCTGTCATCAGCGGGTACACCGCAGCGTAGGCTAGGCGGGAACTGCCGATCACAAAGCCCAGCAACACACCCACCACGATGGCAATGCCAAAGCCCGCCATGGTCACCCAGAAGGTGCGCCATGCGTGGCCCGCGATGATGCCTTTGAACTCCCAGAACTGCGTCCAGATCCGCCAGGGGCTCGGGAACACAAACTCCGACACATCCAGCGCGCTGCATAGCACTTGCCACAGGGCAATGAAAAACACCAGCAACACCCAGGGTGCCCACGCTTCAACTCGTTTGTTTGTCATGGGCCGCCTTATTGGGTAATGGCACCGGATGCCGCAGGCGCAGTCGAGCGCATGGCGCCGATGTGCCCGCGCAGCTCGTGCACGATGTCGGTGAACTCTGCTGCGTAGGTGATCTCCAGGTCGCGCGGGCGCGGCAGGTCGATCTCGCGCTTCACCACAAAGCGGCCGGGGCTCTTGCTCATCACGTAGACCGTGTCGGCCAGAAACACCGATTCGCGCAGGTCGTGCGTCACCAGAATCACGTTGAACTGCTGCTCGGTCCACAGGTCACGCAAGATGCACCATAGCTCTTCGCGGGTGAACGCGTCCAGTGCGCCGAAGGGCTCGTCGAGCAAGAGCATCTTGGGTTCATGGATCAGTGCGCGGCAAATACTCGCCCGCTGCTGCATGCCACCCGAGAGCTGCCAGGGGAACTTGTCTTCATAGCCGCCCAAGCCCACTTTTTGCAGCAGCTTGCGCGCGCGCTCTTCGTATTCCTTGCGCTTGGCTTTGAAGTTGCTGCGGTAGGGCTCCACGATTTCCAGTGGCAGCAGCACGTTGTCGACCGTGGTGCGCCACGGCAGCAACGACGGCGCCTGAAAGGCCATGCCGGAAATCTTGAGGGGCCCGGTGACAGGCTCGTTGTCGATCAGGATCTTGCCCTTGGAGGGCATTTTCAAGCCGGTGGTCAGCTTCATGAAGGTGGACTTGCCGCAGCCCGATGGGCCGACGATGGCGATGAACTCGCCTTTTCGCACCTTGAGGTCGATGGCTTCGACCGCAAAGTGGTTCTGCTTTAGCAGCTCATCGTTATAGGCAAGCCAGACATCCTGAAAATCAACAAACCAGGGGGATGCTGGTGTTGTCATGCTTATTTCTTGGGAAGGATGTTGAGCTCAGCTTTGGAGGGCAGGTAGCTGGCATTCCACACCACATCGGGGTTGATGCGGGTTTTGGTGTTGAACGCATCCGACACCTGGGACGCCATCAGCGATAGGCGCGGTCCGTTGACCTGGCCAAAGCCTTCTGCGCGGGCATTGGCGCTATTTATGACGGTGTCGATGGCCAGCTTCAGGCGGCGTGTTTCCAGGTCCGCGTTGATGATGCCGTCGCGCGCCTTCACATCTGCAATCGCCGCGGAGGGATTGGCGATCACGTCTTTGGCGCCCTTTGCAAACGCGGCCAGGAAGGCCTTCACCGCAGCCGGGTTGTCTTTGAGGATCTTGGGCGAAGCGATGATCGCGTTGCCATACAGCTTCACACCGAATTCGGGGTAGGGCAGGATCACCACGTCTTCGGACTTGACGCCACGCGCTTCCAAGTTCAACAGCGAGGTGAAGGTGAAGCCGGTAATCGCGTCCACATCACCACGGGCGAGCATGGTTTCGCGCAGGGGTGGGTCCATCGCCGTCCACTGCACACCGCTCACATTGTTGGCCTTGGCAAAAATGGGGAAGGCGCGGCGCCCTGCGTCAAACACGGGTGCGCCGAGTTTTTTGCCGTTTAAATCGGCCGGCGTCTTGATGCCGGACTTTTTGAGCGCCATTACCGAGGCGGGCGTGTCGTTGTAGACCATCATCACGGCGATGGGCTTGTTGGGTGCATCCGGGTTGTTGGCGTGGAACTCCATCAACGCAGCCAGATCGGCAAAGCCCATGTCATAAGCGCCAGACGCCACGCGGGTCACCGCACCGCCCGAGCCGTTGCCGGCGTCGATGGTCACATCCAACTTGGCATCTTTGAAGTAGCCCTTAGCCGCAGGTGTCAAAAACAAGGCGGAGGGACCCTCAAAGCGCCAGTCCAACTGGAACTTGATCGGCGTGCTTTGGGCCATGGCAGAACCGGCGGCCACTGTGGCGGCAGCAAAGGCGATGGCGTGGAGAAACTGGCGCTTTTTCATGGAAATTCCTTCATGGTTTTCGGATGCCAACGGTCAAGCAAGAAGAATGCCCAACTTTGGGGCATTGCTCTTTCCAAGTTCATTCTGCGCGCTGGGGGTGGGTTCTAATGTTGGGGTTTATCTGGGTGGGCTGCGAGTGGACGCAGTCAGGCCCTTAGCCCTTCAACAAATCCAACAGCGTCCGCGCCACCACCTTGGTCGCCTTGCGCAAATCGTCCAAACTGACGCGTTCATCTGACCGCTTTGCGTGCGATTCCAGTACGGTGCGGGGGCCTGCGCCGTAGATAACACCGGGAATGCCGCGCTCAGAAAACAGACGCACATCGGTGTAAAGCGGGGTCCCCATGGCGGGGATGGGTTCGCCAAACAAAGCTTCGCCATGTTTTTGCAGCGCATCCACCAGTGGCTTGTTACCTGCCAAGGGACGCATGGAATTGGCCAGCAGCAAGCGTTTGATGTCTACCGAGATGCCGGGCACCTGGGCTGCGGCATCCGCAATCACCTTGCGGATGGAGGCTTCCACTTCGGTGGGGTTCTCCTCGGGGATCATGCGGCGGTCCAGCTTGAAGACCACTTTGCCGGGGACCACGTTGGTGTTGGTGCCGCCTTCAATGCGGCCCACGTTCAGGTAGGGGTGGTTGATGCCATCCACATCTGAGGTGACTTGCTTGTACAGCGTGTTCTGGGCGTATAGCGCGTTCAGGATGTGCACCGCGCCTTGCAGTGCGTCCACTCCGCTTTCAGGAATGGCTGCGTGCGCCATCTTGCCGTGCACCGTCACTTCCATTTGCAGGCAGCCGTTGTGCGCGGTGATCACTTGGTAAGAAAAGCCTGCCGCCAGCAGCAGGTCGGGCTTGGTGAGGCCTTTTTCCAGCAACCAGCCGGGGCCGAGTTCGCCGCCGAATTCTTCATCATAGGTAAACAGCAATTCGACGCCGCCTTTGAGTGGCAGGCCCAGCGATTCGAGGGCGCGCACTGCAAAGGTGTAGCTGGAGAAATCGCTCTTGCTCACCGCGGTGGCGCGGCCATACATGTTGCCGTCGGCAATCTCGCCGCCGTAGGGGTCATGCGTCCAGCCTTCGCCGGGGGGCACCACGTCGCCGTGGGCATTCAGGCCGATGGTGATGCCGCCGGCCGAGTAAGGGCGGTGCACCACCAGGTTGGTGATGCTTTGCATGCCGGCGGCCTGCACTTCACTAGCGGGCACGCTGTGTTTTTCGGCCTGCAGACCCATGGCGGCCAACAGCTCGGCGGTGCGGTCTGCGTGGGGGGCGTTGTTGCCGGGCGGTGTGTCGGTGGGCACGCGCACCAGTTCTTGCAGAAAGCGCACCTGCTCGTCAAAGTGCGCGTCAATCCAGGTGTCGAGTTGGTCGTAGGCAGTGGTCATGGATGGTCAAACATTCAGGCCGCGTGGGCCAGTTGGTGCAGCAGATGGCTGAACGCATCTACCGCGAGTTGCATGTCGTCGCTGGTGGTCGATTCCAGCGGGTTGTGGCTGATGCCGGAATTGAGGCCGCGCACGAACAGCATGGCCTGCGGCATGATGGTGTGCAGCTTCATGGCGTCGTGGCCGGCACCGCTGGGCATGCGGTGCAGGGGCACACCCAAGGCGGTGACAGCAGCTTCCCAACGCTGCTGCCACTCGGGCGCGCTGGGCGCCGCGCTGGCTTGCATGGTGCGGGTGAGGCTGTGGTGCAGACCACGCCGCTCGCAAATCACGCGCAGGCCGGTGAGTACTTTGGCCTCTAGTGCATCGCGCTGCGCGTCCGACGGTGCGCGCAAATCCAGCGAGAAGGTGCAGCGCCCCGGCACCACATTGATGGAGCCATGGGGCACTTGCAGCTGCCCCACGGTGCCTACCGAGTCACCATCTTGAGTGGCGCAGTGTTCGACCAGCAAGATCAGCTCGGCCACCGCAGCAGCGGCGTCGCGGCGCTGGCCCATGGGCGTGGTGCCTGCGTGGCTGGCCATGCCGGTGATCTCGCCCACATAACGCACGCTGGCGTTGATGGAGGTGACCGCACCCAGCGGAATGTCCAGCGTGTTGAGCACCGGGCCTTGTTCGATATGGACCTCCACAAAGCCCTGGTAGTCGGCAGGGTTGCGGCGGATGGCGCCAATCGCGTTCACGTCCAACCCCGCTTTCGCCATGGCGTCGCGCATGGCAATGCCGTCCGCATCGGTCTGGTCCAGCCAGGCGGTGTCAAAGTCGCCGGTGAGTGCGCCCGAGCCCAAAAAGGTGGCTTTGTAGCGCTGGCCCTCTTCCTCGGCAAAGGCTACCACTTCCAGCGCGTAGGGCAGGCGTTGGCCTTGGGCCCGAAGCGCTTGCACGCAGGCCAGCGGCACGTAAATGCCCAGGCGGCCGTCGTACTTGCCGCCGTTGCGAACGGTGTCATAGTGGCTGCCGGTCAGCAGGGTTTTGGATGAAATAGGGCTCTGGCGCACGTCCGGTGTGCGCGGGTAGCTATCACTTTCATAGCGACCCACCACATTGCCCACAGCATCGATGTTGGCGCTGTCACAGCCGGCAGCCAGCATATCGGCTTGAATCTGGCGGGCGCAGGCCAAGTGCGCATCCGTGAGGTAGGTCACGGTGAGTTGGCCGGTCCCCACGTAGGCTGTGTCAGTGTGTTGGGCCAGCGCCTCTTGCCAGTCCCACACCTGATGGCCTTGGGTAGGCGTGTAGCCAAACTTGTCGTTGAGGCGGATTTCGGCAATACGGTGCACATTGCGCAGGCACTCGGCCAGCTCAAAGTCCGGGTGACCCTGCACGCGGCGCTCCAGCGTGGCGATGATCTCTGCTTTTGACAGGCCTGTACCGCGTGGTCCACGTACTGCAAGGATGAAGGGAAAACCGAAGCGCGCGTTGTACTCCGCATTCAGCCGCTGAATTTTGTCGAATTCGGCGGGCGTGCAATGGGTAAGGCCAGCCTTGCTTTGTTCGTTGGTGCTCTCGGCGGTGAGGCTTTGGTCCACCATGGCCTTGCCGGCCAGCTCCGGGTGGGCTCGCAAGAGCGCTAGCTGGGGCTCGCGCCCTGCAGCGGCCACCACTTGCACCATGCCATGTTTGAAGGCTGCGAGAGACACAAAGGGCCGCTGCTGCAAGGCCGTTTCCACAATCCAGGGAGAGTGCTCGTACAAGCCGTCGAGGCGTTGTGCAGCCTCCGGTAGTGGCAGGGTGTTAAGTTGATCTAGCGTCAAAAAGCTCATGGCTCAGCCTTGGTAAGGATGCGTAGCTTTCCAGTGCCGCGCAATGTCGATGCGTCGCGCCACCCACACGTGTTCATGCTGGCCAATGTGGTCCAAGAAGCGTTGCAACGCCGTAATGCGCCCGGGACGGCCGAGCAGGCGGCAGTGCATGCCGATGCTCATCATCTTGGGGGCATTCAAGCCTTCAGGGTCGCCTTCGGCGTAGAGCGCGTCGAAGGTGTCCTTCATGTACTGAAAGAACGGGTCTGCGTGCGAGTAGCCCTGGGGTAAGGCGAAGCGCATGTCATTGCAGTCGAGCGTGTAGGGCACGATGAGTTGAGGCACCACGCTGCCGTCGGTCTTTTGCACCTTCATCCAGAAGGGCAGGTCGTCGCCGTAGTAGTCGCTGTCGTACTCAAAGCCGCCGTAGTCGGCCACCAAGCGGCGGGTGCGCGGGCTGTCGCGGCCGGTGTACCAGCCCAAGGGGCGTTCGCCTGTGAGCTTTTCGATGGCGGCCATGCCCAGCTGCATGTGCTCGCGCTCCTGCGCTTCGTCCATATTCTGGTAGTGGATCCAGCGATGGCCATGGCAGGCAATCTCGTGGCCCAGCTCTACGAGGCGTCGGGTCAGCTCGGGGTAACGTTCCAGCGCCATGCCGACACCGAACACCGTCAGCGGCAGGCCGCGTTGTTCAAACTCGCGCAGGATGCGCCACACACCGGCGCGTGAGCCGTATTCGTAAATGCCTTCCATGCTGATGTGGCGGTCCGGGTAGCTGGCAGGGTTGAACATTTCTGAGAGGAATTGTTCAGAACCTGCGTCTCCGTGCAGCACGCTGTTCTCGCCGCCTTCTTCGTAGTTGAGGACAAATTGCACGGCTACGCGGGCCTGGCTGGGCCACTGGGCGTGAGGCACGTGTTCGCCGTAACCCACCAGGTCGCGGGGGTAGGCTTGGGTGGTGTCGTAGGTGTGATTCATGTCGATTCGTCTGGGGGCAAAGTCAGGCCGGCTTCTACGTGTTGAAGGTGCTCGTCCATCAAGCGCAGGGCCAGGGTTTCGTCGCGGGCTTCCAAGGCATCCACCAGTGCAGCGTGTTCCTCATGCGAGTGCGCTGCGGAATCGCTGGACTGGTACATCAGTGTGATCAGCGAACACCGCGAGAGCAGGTCCATCAGCATCAATGCCAGCACTTCATTGCCCAGCAACTGGGCCATGCGCACATGGAAGTCGCCCAGCAACTCGGTGCGGTTACTAATGGTGCCGCCATGGACGGCATTTTGTTCTTCGGCAATGTGTTGGCGCAGGGCATCGATGTGTTCCGGGTTGGCCACCGCGATGAATGCACGGACCATGCCGGCCTCCAGCATCCGGCGCACCGCAAACACCTGCCTCGCCTCGGTCACAGATGGCGCTGCCACAAAGGCGCCGCGTGCCGGCTCCATGTGGATCAGGCGATTGCGCGAAAGCTGGAACAAGGCTTGCCGGATCAGCGTGCGGGACACGCCGAACTGGTCCGCAAGCTTTTGCTCGGCCAGTTTGGCCCCGGGGGTGAGCTGGTGGTCCACGATGGCGGCGGTAATCGCCTCCACGATGAAACCGGTAGTGGTGGTCTCCATCAGGTCATGATACCGAGAATGACTAAAAGTGTATACACTTTGCTCTTTCAACAGAAAGGCAGGCGCCATGGGCTTGAGCACGCACGTACTGGACACCATGCACGGCACCCCCGCAGCTGGCATGTCGGTAGCGCTGTACACCACGCAAGGCGAGGCGGCGACGCTGGTGAAAAGCTTTGTGTTGAATGCGGACGGCCGCAACCCGGACGGCCCGCTGTATGACAACGCGAGCCTGCAAAAAGGCACGTACCGCCTGGTGTTTGATGTGGCCGGCTATTTCAAGGCCCGCGGTGTGACCTTGCCCGAGCCCAACTTTTTGAACCGCGTGGCGCTGGACTTTGGCGTAGCCCATACCGACCAGCACTACCACGTGCCTTTGCTGGTCAGCCCGTGGAGCTACTCCACGTACCGGGGCTCCTAAGCATGAGAGCTATGGTTTCGCCGCTGGGCCGCCCCAAGGCGAAACACGCCCCCTTGGGGGGCAGCGACCCGCGCAGCGGCGGAGCTTGGGGGCTACATCTGACCTTCGGTCAAGGTATCCAATTGAAAACGTCCGCTCTTATGCCAGAGCCAGGTGTCCGTGTAGGTGACACGGCCCATGCGCACCGGCGCGGGGTAGGGGGCAGCTGCACGCACCGAGCGCTCGATATCGGCCATGACCTCAGGGGCATGGCTGGGCGCGCGCATCCAGCGGATGTCAGTGACGTGACCTTTGCGGTCGATATCGACCTGCAATACGCCCACGGCGTAGAGCAGCGGGGGCATTTTCCCGCTGTAGATGCGCTTGGAGTTCTTGGCGTAAAGGTGTCCGGCAGCGTCCCTGCGGTAATCGCGCGGCGTGGCCGCTTGGGATTGCAGTGCGGGTGGCGCTTCAGGAATTACCTCCGGTGGAGCAGGTTGGGGGGTTACCACTGCAACCGGGGGCTTCTCGGGTTGCGGGGCAGGTGGAGCCACCGTGCAGGCGCTGAGGATCGCCAACACGGTCACACCGAGCGCGAGGCGGGTGCTGCTCCAACGGGGTGCAGGCACGAAATGGGTCAATGGGGGCATGGCGGATCTCCTTGTTTTTTGCGCCGTCGTACTGTGCAGCAAATTATGGAGTTGCGGAATATCGGAAGCCCTCAAAAGGTATCTGTTTGTGAGTAATTTGTCCGATTTATTGCGTGAGTTACAGCAGCATCCGGTGGTGCTTGTCTCAGTAGTGGCGACACGGGGCTCTGTGCCGCGGGATGCCGGTGCCTGGATGGCGGTGTTGCCGACCGGGCTGTTGGGCACCATCGGCGGCGGCCGACTCGAGCTCGACGCTGAGGCCGCAGCACGCGCGCTGCTGGAGGCTCACCATTCGGGCCAAACAGTGGAGCCTGTAGAGAAGCGCATGGGGTTGGGCCCCAGTTTGGGCCAGTGCTGTGGCGGCGAGGTGCAGCTGCGCTATGAGTTGGTGCAAGCGGCGGATGCGCCTGCCTTGCGCCATCGCCTGGCCCCTGACTTGTGGCCGGTGGGGCTGTTTGGCGGCGGCCATGTTGGGCAGGCGCTGGTACAGGTGTTGGCCCATCTGCCCTTTGAGGTGACCTGGGTGGACAGCCGTGATGGCGTGTTTCCTGAACAGGTGCCACCCAACGTGCACTGCGAGCATTCGGAGCCAGTGCAGTCTGCCGTCGCAGACCTGCAGCCAGGCAGCCGTGTGCTGATCATGAGTTTCAGCCACGCAGAAGATCTGGACATCGTGGCCGCCTGCCTGTTGCGCCAACGGACCCGGGGCGATTTGCCTTATATCGGTCTCATTGGCAGCCGGACCAAATGGGCGGTGTTCAGCCATCGCCTGGCCGAGCGCGGCTTTAGCGCGACTGAACTGGCGCATGTCACTTGCCCCATTGGTGTGCCGGTGGTCAAGGACAAGCGGCCTGAAATTATTGCGGTCGCCGTGGCGGCCCAACTCTTGCAAGTGGCAGACCCGGCGGAGCCTGATGCGGCTGCGGGCGCTGCCGGACGATTGGAAACCTGAGGAGAACACCGGATGGAAAGCTATTTACTCGATTGGGCCAACTTGCTGTTGCGCTGGGTGCACGTCATTACCGCGATTGCCTGGATCGGTTCCTCCTTTTATTTCGTGTTTCTCGACAGCAGCCTGACGCCGCCCGAAGACGACGACCTCAAGAAACAAGGGGTGAGCGGTGAGCTCTGGGCGGTGCACGGCGGCGGTTTCTATCATCCGGTCAAATTCGCCGGGGCGCCGCCCAAGTTGCCGGGCAACCTGCATTGGTTTTATTGGGAGAGCTATAGCACCTGGCTCACAGGCTTTGCTTTGTTCACTGTGTCCTACCTGTGGAATGCGGGCACTTATTTGATCGACAAATCGGTCATGGCCTGGCACCCGCATGCTGCGATTGCGGTGGCACTGTCATTTCTGGTGGTGTTCTGGTTGGCCTATGACGGTATTTGCCGGGTTTTCGGCAAGCGCAAACATGGCGATGCCATCGTGGGTGCGCTGGTCGCGGTGCTGGTGTGTGTGGCCTCGTATTTGGCCTGCCACTGGTTTGCCGGGCGCGCTGCCTTTTTGCTGGTGGGCGCGATGATGGCTACGGCCATGAGTGCCAACGTGTTCTTCTGGATCATTCCCGGTCAGCGCACCATGGTAAAAGACATGGCTGCCGGTCGTGCGGTAGACCCGATCCACGGCAAGCGCGGCAAGCAGCGCAGCGTGCACAACACCTATTTCACCCTGCCGGTGTTGTTTGCCATGCTGAGCAACCACTACAGCTTTACCTACAGCCATCCGCAAAACTGGCTGGTGCTGATTGTGATGATGGGGGCCGGTGCCGCTATCCGCCAGTTTTTTGTGCTGCGCCACGGCTACAAGTTGGCCCGCAATCCGCACCCCTGGCCCTATGCGGCAGCCGGTGCAGTGGCGATTCTGGGTTTGCTGGTGTGGCTCAAGCCAGCGCCACCCGCTAGCGCCCCTGTTGCTACGAATTCTGTAGCGAATGGCGCAGTTGCTGCGGGCGCTAGCGGCACTATTGGCTATCAAGATATCCAGCCTGTGTTGGAACAGCGTTGCTACATGTGCCACGGGGCAGCGGTGCAAATGAAAAACGTGCGCGTGGATAGCCCTCAAGCCCTGAGCAGCCATGCCCAGGCGGTGTACCAGCAGGTGGTGGTGAGCAAAATCATGCCGATGAACAACTCCACCAACATCACCGATGCTGAGCGTGACATCGTGAAGCGCTGGTTTGAGGGCGGTGCAAAGACGGAGTAGTCGGGGCCCTTTTGGGGGGGCCTGCTGTTAGCGCTGTGCGGTTGCCAGTCGCAAGGCCAAGCCCACAAATACGATGCTAGCCACCCGGTTCAGGATTTGCTGGGCCCGCAGGGAGCGCTTGAAAACCTGTCCGAAACCGGCCGCGAACCACGCGACTGCACTAAAGGTTAGTAATGCCGCCAACATGAAGACGCCACCCAACTGCACAATTTGCAGTGCCATGGGGCCTTGGGCCGGGTCGGCGAACTGCGGCAGAAACGCCAGAAAGAAAATCGCCACCTTGGGGTTGGTGATGTTCATCATCACACCGCGCAGGTAGGTCTTGAGGGGCGACATCGCGCCCTCAGTGGCCGTATCGGCAACGCCGACTGGTGCATGCCACGCACCCCAGGCAAGGTACAGCAGATAGCCCGCACCCAGCAGCTTGAGTGCGGTAAAGGCTGCCGCTGATGCTGCGAACACAGCGGCCAAACCCAATGCCACCGCAGCGGTGTGAAACAGCAAGCCACTGCACAAGCCCAGCACTACCAGGAGCCCTGCTTTGCGCCCATGCACCGCTGAGTGGAGTAAAACAAACACGTTGTCAGGCCCGGGCGACAGGGCGAGCAGCACCGAGGCTGCGAAAAAAGTCAGTGTGGTGTCGAGTGGGAGCATGGCGTCGTGCCGCTAATGCGGCGTTCAGGTGAGGTACAGGGCAATCACCTGCCATCCTAACGCGCGGCCGTGCTCAATTCCCGATGATGGTGAGCAGCTCTTCGCGGGTGCTGGGGTCTGCCATGTACTTGCTGTACAGCGGTGACATGCGTCGCACCATGGGGGCCGGGTCTTTCACCCGCACAAACTGCACGCCTTGCTTGGAGGCCGTCTCCACCGCCGAGGCCACCCGCTTGTTCCACAACTCGCGCATGATGGCTGCCGACTCGGTGCCGGCCTTGCTGAACGCTGCCTTGTCGGCGGGGCTGAGGCTGGCCCACAGCTTGGTAGAGACCACCAGTGCCTCGGGTGAGATCACATGGTTGGTTACGTACACCGACTTGGCCACCTTGTAGTGCCCAGTGGACTCAAAAGAGGGCATGTTGTTTTCGGCGCAGTCGACTTCGTTTTTCTCCAGCGCTGCCATCACCTCTTTGAAGGGCAGCGCTACGGGCGTCGCGTCCAGCAGCTTCACCATTTCCAGATACACCTCGGATTGCTGCACCCGGATGCGGGCACCCGCCAGGTCCTTGAAGCTGTTGAGCGGCCGGTTCACACAGTAGAACGAGCGGCCACCACCGTCGTACCAGCCCAGCACCACAAAACCCGCTGCCTGCAGTTTGGCGGCAAAGCGCTCACCCAACTTGCCGTCCAGATGTTTGAACATGTGGGCGGAATCGGTGAACAAGAAAGGCAGGTTCAGCGCCTTGAGTCCGGGCACTGCGTCCGACAAGGGGCCGGAGCTGAATTCGGCCAGATCAATCTCGCCGGACTTGAGCATCTGCACCGCCTTGGGCTGGTCGCCTAAGGTGGCATTGGAAAAAATCTCAATTTGGTACCGCCCTTGGGTCCCTTGGGCCACCAGGCTGGCAAAGCGCTTGAGCGCCTCAGTGACCGGGTAGCCGTCAGGGTGGATGTTCCACGCACGCAATTTGGTTTGCGTATGGCTGGTGGTGCTCACCAGCAACAGACAGGCGAGGGCAAAACATCGCCATGGCGTGCGTGGCTTCATTGCATCAGCCCTTGGCGACTTCGTGTGCACCCATGATTTCTAGGGCGCGCACCAAGGCAGAGTGGTCCAGGCCAGCCATGTCGTTAGCGGCACACACCTGCATCAGTTGCGCGGCACCTGCCGTCTGGGGCAATGCCAAGCCCATGGCTTTGGCACCACTCAGAGCTAGGTTCAAGTCTTTTTGGTGCAGGCTGATACGGAAGCCCGGGTTGAAGGTGCGCTTGACCATGCGCTCGCCATGCACTTCCAGAATGCGCGAGGCGGCAAATCCGCCCATCAGCGCCTGGCGCACTTTGGCAGGGTCTGCACCGGCTTTGCTGGCAAACAGCAGGGCCTCGCCTACGGCAGCAATGTTCAGCGCCACGATGATCTGGTTGGCCACCTTGGTAGTCTGCCCGTCGCCGTTGCCGCCCACCAACGTGATGTTTTTGCCCATGAGTTGCAGCAGCGGCAACACGGCGTTGAAGGTGGCTTCTTCGGCGCCCACCATGATGGTCAAGCTGGCCGCCTTGGCGCCGACTTCGCCGCCGGAGACCGGCGCATCCATGTACTTGCAGCCCAGTGCATTGATTTTTTGCGCAAACACTTTGGTATCGATGGGCGAGATGGAGCTCATGTCGACCACCGTCTTGCCGGCGCTCAGGCCTTCGGCGACACCGTCAGCGCCGAATAGCACCAGTTCCACATCGGGGGTGTCCGGCAGCATCAAAAAGATGATGTCGGCTTTTTGTGCCACTTCCTTGGCGCTCGCGCAGGGCTTGCCGCCGGCTTGCACCAGAGCTTCGGGCACATCGCCCTTGGTGTTGAGGTAGACCGTGTGGCCGGCTGCGAGCAGGTGACCTGCCATAGGGTTGCCCATGATGCCGAGGCCGATAAATCCGAGAGTAGTCATAGCGTTAAACAGAAGTGGTTAAGGAGAATGGGCGGCAGAGTGTTCTGCGTAAGTCAAGGAGGAGCCCGAAGGGCGGGGGACATGGAGCAGAACGCTCTACCGCCCAGGCTCCGTATTCGCAGAGCTATCCGTAGACAGGTCCGCGGAAGTTTTAGCCGAGGTAACGGTCCCGCAAAGCCTGCGTAGCGTTGCGGAACAGCCCCAAGTCGCTGCCGACCGCCACAAAGGTCGCACCCATTTCCATGTAACGGCGCGCATCGGCTTCGACCGGCGCGAGGATGCCGCTGGGCTTGCCCTGGGCCTTGGCTTGGGCGAATACGCTGGCAATGGCGTCCTGCACCTCGGGGTGGTTGGCATTGCCCAGGTGACCATAGCCGGCGGCCAGGTCCGAGGGCCCCACAAAAATGCAGTCCACCCCGGGCACCGCGGCAATCTCGGCAGTCGCTGTCACTGCGTGGCGGCTCTCGATCTGCACCGCCACGCACATGTGTTGGTTGGCTTCCTGAAAATAGTTGGCAATCGAGTTGTAGCGGTTGCTGCGCTGCGCGACCGACACGCCACGCATGCCCTCAGGCGGGTAGCGGGTGGCGGCCACGGCCTGGCGGGCTTCTTCGGCAGTTTCCACGAAGGGCACCAGGAAGTTATAAAAGCCGGCGTCCAGCAGGCGCTTCATCTCAATCGCGTTGTTGCTGGTCGGGCGCACAAATGGAGCGCTGACACTGTCTTTGAGTGCCATGAGTTGGGGCACAAAGGTGATCACATCGTTGGGCGAATGTTCGCCATCGAGCAGCACCCAGTCAAAGCCGGCGACGCCCAGCACTTCGGTGCTGATCGGGCTGGCCAACGAGGCCCAGCAGCCGATCAGGCGCTTGCCGGCGAGCAGGTCTTTTTTGAACTGGTTAGGAAAAGGGCGGTAAGGGGTGGGGTAGCTCATGGCAGGCCTCGGTGAAGTCGGGTGAATCCGGGGAGTCAGGTGGATCAGGTAATGGGGGCCGGGTTGAACAGCACCAGGGAGTTGTGCAACTTCCAGTGTTCAGCCCAGGTCTTTTTGCGGCCGCTGGCGACCTCGAGCATCAGGTGGAAAAGCTCCCAGCCTGTGTCTTCGATCGTGGCTTCACCATCGGCAATACGGCCGGCGTTCACGTCCATCAGGTCGTGCCAGCGGCGGGCTAGGTCGGTGCGGGTGGCCACCTTGATGACCGGCACTTCGGCCAGTCCGTAGGGTGTGCCCCGACCGGTGGTGAACACATGCAGATTCATGCCGGCGGCCAGTTGCAAAGTGCCGCAAATAAAGTCGCTGGCCGGTGTGGCCGCGTAATGCAGGCCCTTGTGCTGCAGCTTCTCGCCGGGCGACAACACGCCGCTGATGGGCGCGGTGCCCGATTTGATGATCGAGCCCATGGCCTTCTCCACGATGTTGGAGAGGCCGCCAGCCTTGTTGCCGGGGGTGGTGTTGGCACTGCGGTCGGCCTGGCCGCGGCCCAGGTAGGCGTCGTACCAGGCCATTTCACGGGCTATGGCGTCGGCAATCTCAGGGGTGGTGGCGCGAGCCGTCATTTGCTCGATGGCATCCCGCACCTCGGTGGTTTCCGAGAACATGACGGTGGCACCGGCGCGCACCAGCAGGTCGGTGCAATAGCCCACGGCGGGGTTAGCCGTCACACCCGAGAAGGCATCGCTGCCACCGCACTGCACGCCTACCACCAGCTCGCTGGCCGGAATGGTTTCGCGGCGGCGGGCGTTTAGGCGCTCCAGGTGCGGCACGGCAGAGGCCAGGACCGAATCAATCATGCTCATGAAGCCCACATGCTTGTCGGCCTGCAGGCACACCACGTCCAACGCTTCGTTGGCTTGCAAGGGTATGGAGCCTGGTGGTAACAAGCGCTCCGGCTGCAGCTTTTCGCAGCCCAGGCTGACTACCATCACTTCGCCGCCGAAGTTCGGGTTTTTGGAGATGTTGCGCAGGGTGCGGATAGGGATGATGGCATCCGGTGCATCAATGGCCACGCCGCAGCCGTAGCTATGCTCCAGGCCGATCACGTCATCCACATTGGGGTAGCGCGGCAGCAATTGCTCTTTGATGCGTTGGACCGCAAAGTCCACCACGCCGGCCACGCACTGCACGGTGGTGGTGATCGCCAGAATATTGCGGGTGCCGACGGAGCCATCCGCGTTGCGGTAACCCTCGAAGGTGTAGCCCGTGAGCGGCTCGGCATTCCAGGCAGGTGCAGTCGCCTTGGGCAGGTTGTCCAAGGTGCGCGCATCCGGCATATGCAGCAAACGTTCATGCACCCACGCACCCGCAGGTATGTCTTTGAGCGCATAGCCTATGGGCACGTTGTAGCGCAGTACCGCCGCGTCTTTGGCAATCGCTGTTAAGGCCACTTTGTGGCCCTGGGGCACGCGGCCCACCAGCGTCAGGCCATCCGGCATCACGGTGCCTGCAGGCAGGCCGCCGTCGTTGACCACGATGGCCACGTTGTCCGCCGCGTGCATGCGGATGCTGCGCGGCGAATCCGGTGGGGATGAAGGGTTCAAACTCATGAAAGCGTCAGTCAGCTTTGATGTTGCGGGCGCTGATCAGCTTTTGCCAGCGGACGTACTCGGCAGCCTGGTAGCTGGCAAACTGCTCGGGCGTGTTGAGCACCAGCTCAAAGCCCAACTCGAGCAGCTTGGGTGCCACGGCAGGGTCTTTGATCGAAGCGGTGATGGCATCCAGCATCCGTTTCTTGATGTCCGCGGGCAGGCCTTTGGGCGCTGCCACCGCTTGCCAGGAATTGACATTCGCCTCTTTGACGCCGCTCTCTTCCAGGGTAGGAACGTCGGGCAGCAACGGGGAGCGTTTGGCACTCGTGATGGCCAGTGCGCGCAACTTGCCTGCTTTGATCTGGGGCAGGGCAGTGTTGATGTTCATGAACGAACACTCCACCTGATTGCCCAGCAGGTCGGTCATCACCGGGCCGCCGCCTTTGTAGGGGATGTGCACGCCGTTGGTACCGGTCTGTTGCCAGAACAATTCGGCGGTCAGGTGGTCGCTGCTGCCGTTGCCCGACGATGCAAAGCTCATCTTGTCCGGGTTGGCCTTCAGGTAGCTGATGACTTCGGGCACCGACTTGCGTGCCGAAGCCGCGGGTACCACCAGCACATTGGGCGCTTGCGCCACGATGGTGATGGGATCCAGGTCTTTGAGGGCGTCGTAGTTCGCCTTGATCAGGTGCGGCGCAATCACAAACGGCCCGAGGGACGACACCAGAAAGGTATAGCCGTCAGGCTGAGCGCGTGCGACTTGCGCTGCACCGATGGTGCCGGTAGCGCCTGCCTTGTTGTCCACAATGAAAGTGAAGCCGGGGCCCAGCTTTTCGGCCATCTTGGTCGAGAGCGCCCGCGCGATCAGGTCGGTGGACCCGCCCGGCGGGAAGGGCACGACCAGAGTGATCGGCTTGGCAGGCCAGGTGTCGGCCCAGCTCCAGGTAGGGGTGGTGGCGGCCACGGCCAGTCCGGCTTGCAGCAGTTGTCGGCGTTGCATGGTGTGCTTTCGGTGGAGTGTTTAGTGACCCAACACGAAGTTGGGCAGCCACAAGGAGAACGCCGGCACGTAAGTGACCAGCATCATGCAAGCCAGCAGTGCGCCGTAAAACGGCAAGATGGAGCGCATGACCTGTCCGATCGAAATGCCGCCAATAGCGCAGCCCACCGCTTGGGTGGTGCCCACCGGCGGTGTGTTCAGGCCCAACGCGCAGTTGAGCAAAATCACCACGCCGAACTGGGTGGGGTCCATGCCGAATTTCTGGGCAATCGGCAAAAAGATAGGCGTGCAGATCAGCAGCGTGGGCGCCATGTCCAGAAAGGTACCCAGCACGAACAACGCGAGGTTGA
>DGQR01000233.1 GCA_002390825.1 Rhodoferax sp. UBA4409 | reverse complement strand
GCTGCTCGCGCATATTCCATGGGCGCCACAGGCCTTTTTTGTACTTAACGGGGATGGCGGGGCATGAGCCGCACGCCAGAAATCGCTTCTCGGTACAGCGCATCGAGGTTGTCCTCGCGGCCCACCGTCATGTGCAGGTCTTGCACCAGGCCGTCGTGCACGCCGTACACCCAGCCATGCAGCGTTACTTCTTGGCCTGCGGCCCAAGCATCTTGCAGCACGGTGCTTTGCGCGACGTTGATCACCTGTTCGATCACATTGAGCTCGCACAAGGCTGCGGCTTTGCCGTGGTCGGGGATCGCGTCCAGGATATCGCGGTGGCGGTCCCGCACGTCCTGGATATGACGCAGCCAGTTGTCAGCCAGGCCGATGCGGGCACCCTCTAAAGCCGCTTGCACGCCCGAGCAGCCGTAGTGGCCCACGACCATCACATGTTTGACCTTGAGCCGCTCTACCGCAAACTGAATGGTGGACAGCGCATTGAGATCCGAATGCACCACCACGTTGGCCACGTTACGGTGCACAAAAATTTCACCCGGTGCCAAACCAATGATTTCGTTGGCGGGCACACGGCTGTCCGAGCAGCCGATCCACATGTACTTGGGTTTTTGCTGGTTGGCCAGCCCGGTGAAAAAGCCGGGGCGGGTGCGCTCCATCTCGGCGGCCCATGCGCGGTTGCGGGAGAAAAGGTCGTTGAGTTTGTCTGTCATAGCCCTGATTATTTCTGAAGAGAGATGCGCACATTCCAATCGAGGAGTGCGTACCGGGCACGTTCCTGCAAATCGTCTTGTGCATTGAACTCGCAGCTCTGCGGTGGTCGGGCCGCGGTGCATACAAACGACTTGGGGTTGCCGAGCTGCCACATGCCTTGGGCGTTGCGCGCCTCGCCGGTGAAGAAAAGACCGCGCGGCGCATTCATCGGGTCGGGTTGTGCAGGCACGTCTTTGAGCAGGTTGCGCCCGGCGTTGATGTAGTTGCCCTCAATACCGGCCAGCGGAAACAGCGTGTTAAACATGTCCCGGTGGCTCGCTGGCTGGGTCAGCTGCTGGCCGCAGCGCAGCTGCGAACCCCAGATCACAAACGGCACCTGCCGCATCAGGTAGCGGCGGCTGGGCTCGGCGTACACGCCGAAAGAGCGCACATTGTGGTCACCGGTGGCGGCAATCAGGGTGGTGTCTTTCAGCGGGCCGCTCTGCACCTGCTGCACGAATGCGCCCAACAAATCGTGCGCATAGCGGTAGGTGTGGAGATTGGGCACTAGGGTGGCTTCGCTGGTTTCGCCCTTCCACTGGGACATGTCCAAGGGCACTTTTTGATAGTCGGCGGGCAGATCGTAGGGTGGGTGGTTGGTCGCGGTGAGCACAAACACAAACAGGGGCCGCTCTTTGGGCTGCGCGGCCATCCGCTTTTCAAGGTAGCGGTAGACATAGCTATCCCACACGCCCCAGAGCCCGATGGTTGCATCGGGGTAATCGGCCTTGAGGTTGTTGGCGTCAATGACTTCGTCAAAACCCTGCACCTTGAGCACCCGGTTCAGGTCGCGCCAGCCGGAGCGGGCCGAGGTGACAAACAGGGTGTCATACCCGGCCTGCTTAGCCACTTGCGCCACACCCCAGGGCAGGGGCTTGCGACCGGCATCGCCCATGGTGAGCGGCGTGATCGGGCTCGAAAACAAAATAGCCTCCAGCGACGGGTGGGTGCCGGGCTGTGCCGACTCGAAGTTGCTGAAATGGCAGGCCTTGTCCAGCGTGGGGGCCATGCGGCCCAGCACGTCGAATGTGGGGCTTTGGTAGAGCATGGGCTCCGCGCTCCACGACTCCATCAAGAAAAAAACCAGGTTCTTTTTGGGGGTGCCGGCGGGCAGCGGCTCGTGGCGATAAAGGGCATCACGCACCTCGGCCTCGGTGGCATGGGGCAAGCCCAGCACCTGGGCTGCGGCCTGTGGCGAGTCAAAGCCCAGAGCCTTCAGGCCCACCAGCGGGTCTGACAGGTTTTGCGATTGGCGGCGGTTGTCCCACGCATATTTGAGCGCGATGACGCCGTTGGGCACCATGTCGTTCAGAAACTGGGAGGTGGTCACCGTCAAATGCTGGCGCTGCAATGCCATCTGGCGAAGGGTGCCCTTGCCCGCAAACAACAAGGCGAACAGGGCCACCACCACCGCCAACATGCGCAAAGTGACAGCGCGCTTTTGCAGCGCCGTATCGGGCTGCACCCAGTGCACAACCTGGCGGTGAATCACCAGCCCCAGCAGCGCGGTAGCCGCGACTGCCAAGAGGGTCCCGACCACCGGAAAATCGTGCCAGATGGTCTGCAACACGGCGGCGGTGTCATCCTCAAACAAACCAAAAATGACCGAATCGATCGGGGTTTTGTAGAACCCGAAATAGTGCAGGTTGATAAAACCGAGAAACACAAAAAGGCAGACCAGCCCGGTTACCAGCCGCCGGTACACCGGGCCCGACACCCAGGGGAGCACCAGCAACAGCAAGAAGCCGGCAATCGCGCTGACCTTGAGATCGAAGCGGAAGCCCTGCACCGCCACGGTGGCAAGGTCGCTGCTACTGGCCTGGTAGCCCTGCGGCCAAAAATACGCCAACTGCCCCCACCGGATCACACTCAAAGCCACCACCAGTGGCACGATGAGCACCCAGGCGCGCATCAGGCCGCGCAGGATGCCGTGGAGTGTGGATGTCAGGGTACGGGCAATGGCATGTTTCATAGCCCCTACATTGTCTCAGCGAACAGCTCCCGTCCGATGAGCATGCGGCGGATCTCGCTGGTGCCCGCGCCGATTTCATACAACTTGGCATCGCGCCACAAGCGCCCTAGCGGGTACTCGTTGATGTATCCGTTGCCACCGAAAATCTGCACGCCCTCGCCCGCCATCCAGGTAGCCTTCTCGGCGGTCCACAAAATAACGGAAGCGCAATCTTTGCGGACCTGGCGCACGTGCTCGACGCCCAGCAAGTCCAGGTTCTTGGCCACGGTGTAGGCGAAGGCCCGGCCGGCTTGCAGCACGGTGTACATGTCGGCCACCTTGCCCTGGATCAGCTGGAACTCGCCGATGCTCTGGCCGAACTGCTTGCGGTCGTGGATGTAGGGGATCACGTTGTCCATCACGGCCTGCATGATGCCCAGCGGCCCGCCGGAGAGCACTGCGCGCTCATAGTCCAAGCCGCTCATCAGCACCTTGGCGCCGCCATTGACCTGCCCCAGCACGTTGGCCAGCGGCACTTC
>DGQR01000119.1 GCA_002390825.1 Rhodoferax sp. UBA4409 | reverse complement strand
AAGCTGACCCAGGACATGGCCGACGCCGCGTGGAAGATCATTGAAGAAGTGGAAGCCATGGGCGGCATGACCAAGGCCGTGGACAGCGGCTGGGCCAAGCTGAAGATCGAAGCCGCTGCTGCCGACAAGCAAGCGCGCATCGACAGCGGCCAGGACGTGATCGTCGGTGTGAATAAATACAAGCTCAAAAGCGAAGACGTGATCGAGGCGCGCGACATCGACAATGTGGCCGTGCGCGAAAGTCAGATCGCCCGTCTCAAAGATATCAAGGCAAAACGCGACTCCGCCCTCGTGGAATCTGCGCTGGCTGCTATCACTTCTGCAGCAGAGTCCGGCACCGGCAACTTGCTGGACTTGTCCATCAAAGCCATCCGCCTGCGCGCTACGGTGGGAGAGGTGAGCGATGCGCTGGAAAAAGCCTTTGGCCGCCATCGCGCCGACACTAACAAGGTCAGTGGCGTGTACGCAGCCGCCTACGACAGCGCCCAAGGAGACACCATGGAGTACTGGAACGCTCTGAAGGCCGACATCGCCGGCTTTGCCGACAAACAAGGCCGCCGCCCCCGCGTGATGATCAGCAAGCTGGGCCAGGACGGCCACGACCGCGGCGCCAAGGTGGTAGCCACCGCGTTTGCCGACCTGGGTTTTGATGTAGATATGGGCCCGCTGTTCCAGACCCCCGAAGAATGCGCCCGCCAGGCGATTGAAAACGACGTGCATGCGGTCGGCGTATCGACGCTGGCCGCAGGCCACAAAACATTGGTGCCCGCCATCATTGCCGAGCTCAAAAAGCAAGGCGCCGACGACATCATCGTGTTCGTGGGCGGTGTGATTCCGCGACAGGACTACGACTTTTTGTACGCAGCAGGCGTCAAGGGCATTTATGGCCCCGGCACTCCCATCCCGGTGAGTGCGCGTGATGTACTGAGCCAGATCGAAAAGGCCCTCGGGTGAGCCCTGAAGCCGTGCAGGCCGGTCTGCTGGGGGGCGAGTCCCTCTTGCAGCGCAGGTCAATAGCCAAAGCCATCACCCTGCTGGAGTCCACCCGTATGGACCACCGGGCGCAGGGAGATGCGTTGCTCACCGCGCTGCTTCCCCACACCGGCAAATCTTTCCGACTGGGCATTAGCGGCGTGCCGGGCGTGGGCAAAAGCACCTTTATTGAAGCGCTGGGCTTGTACTTGATTGGCCTAGGCCATCGCGTGGCAGTGCTGACGATTGACCCCTCCAGCTCGGTGTCCGGCGGCTCCATCTTGGGTGACAAGACGCGCATGGAACATTTGTCCATGCACGAGAAAGCCTTTATCCGACCCAGCCCGAGCAGCGGCACGCTGGGTGGTGTGGCCGAGAAGACGCGCGAGGCCATGCTGGTGTGCGAGGCAGCGGGTTACGACATCGTGATTGTGGAAACCGTGGGCGTTGGCCAGAGCGAGACAGCGGTGCAGGGCATGACCGACATGTTCGTGCTGATGCAGCTCCCCAACGCGGGCGACGACCTGCAGGCCATCAAAAAAGGGGTGATGGAGCTGGCCGATTTGGTGGTCATCAACAAGGCGGACATTGACGCCGATGCTGCCACCCGTGCACAAGCGCAGATCACCTCCAGCCTGCGCTTGCTGGGTATGCACGGCAACCCGAATGACCCGCACAGCGACAAGCACTGGGCACCTAAAGTGATTTCTTTGAGTGCGTTGCTGGGGCAGGGCGTGGACACCTTCTGGCGCGCCGTGTGTGAATTCCAAACCCTGCAGACCGCCAATGGCCTGTTCAGCCAGCGCCGCCAGAACCAGTCGCTGGCATGGATGTGGGAGCGCATTGACGCGGGCCTGAAGCAAGCCTTCAAGCAAAACCCGGCGGTGCGCGAGCAGCTGCCCCAGCTCACCGCAGCGGTGCAGGCCGGCCAGTTGGCCGCCAGCACTGCAGCACGCAATCTGCTCTCAGCGCTCGAATTTACTGCGCAAGCAGCTCCTAAATAGATAGCAAATAACAACCCATTTTCTGACCTGAAGGAAGACAAGCATGCAAGACATCCTCGTACAACTGGAAGCCAAGCGCGAGCTGGCCCGCATGGGCGGCGGGCAAAAGCGCATCGACGCACAGCACAAAAAAGGCAAGCTCACCGCGCGTGAGCGCCTCGAAGTGCTGCTGGACGAAGGCACGTTTGAAGAGTGGGACATGTTTGTCGAACACCGTTGCGTGGACTTCGGCATGGACGAGCAGAAGATTCCCGGTGACGGCGTAGTCACCGGCTACGGAATGATCAATGGCCGCCTGGTGTTCGTGTTCAGCCAGGACTTCACGGTCTTTGGTGGCGCGCTGTCGGAAGCCCATGCCGAGAAGATCTGCAAGGTCATGGACCAGGCCATGAAGGTTGGTGCACCTGTGATCGGTCTCAACGACTCGGGCGGTGCCCGCATCCAGGAAGGCGTGGCGTCTTTGGGCGGTTATGCCGATGTGTTCCAGCGCAACGTGATGGCCAGCGGCGTGATTCCGCAGATCAGCATGATCATGGGGCCCTCTGCCGGAGGCGCGGTGTACAGCCCGGCCATGACGGACTTCATCTTCATGGTGAAGGACAGCTCTTACATGTTCGTGACCGGCCCCGAAGTGGTGAAGACGGTGACGCACGAAGAAGTGACGGCCGAAGAGCTGGGCGGCGCACTCACCCACACCACCAAGAGCGGCGTGGCCGACCTGGCGTTTGAGAACGATGTGGAAGCGCTGCTGATGCTGCGCCGCCTCTACAACTACCTGCCCTTGAGCAACCGCGAAAAGGCCCCGGTGCGCAAGAGCGGCGACCCCAT
>DGQR01000154.1 GCA_002390825.1 Rhodoferax sp. UBA4409 | reverse complement strand
TATGGCTGCCGCTTGAATAAATGGAAGGGGCGCAATTGCTGGACATGGTGCAATGATGCCCGAGTCAAAACGTTCAGACTATTAGCGAATGCGATGTCAACGAATCCAAGCGCAGCTGCGGTGATAGCACCCCTCCATCAGGTGCGGTTGATGACGCTCAATTCCTCCAGTCGCTGCCATGGAAGACCCAGCACCAGAGCGTCAAATTGCTGGCGACTGAGCTGCAGTGCAGGCGCCGGGTGGCGCAGCACACACCAAAGCCGTCATGCACCAGCAGCTTGATGCGACTGGCCCGAGCATTGGCAAACAAGTAACCGTGATGGGCCTGCGCCTGGCCCAAAGTGTTGACCACTACGCTGAGCAACCGGTCGGCTCCGGCACGCATGTCCTGCGAATGCGTGCACAGCCACAGCGCGTCGATACGGATCATGCGCGAGCCACCGTATCGGCCAGTGCGTGTGTCAGTAATGCCGCAGCCGATGGGGCGCTGCCACGGGGGCAGTTCAGTTTGATTTGCAGGGTGCCCAGATCCAGATCCAGGTCCAGGTGGATGTCCTGAGTGCCCGACGACAAATCGCGTTCAGGGCCACTAGCGCCCGGGCCGACCGGCGGGAATTGTATGGGTGTAACCGGCGATCGAGTCGATCGGACCGCCGCCGGCAGAGGCAGCCCAGCTCGTTTGACGTCAATGCCGGCCAGCCACTTGTGCGCAACATTGGCGCTGATTCGCTAATCCAAGTTTTCCGGTCACTAGCATGACCTCATACACAAATTTTCTGATAGGCCAGAAAATTAATTCTCGTGGCCCTAAAATATATTCTTAGTCCATCCTTGGCGGCCTGCGCCAGGACCACTCTGCCCCCATTTAGCCCACCCGCGGTCTCTTTACCCGAGAATCCGGGCTATTCACCCACTACTTTGCCATGCTTTCAATAGGTTCTATTCCCTCGCTTTATGTGCCGCCATCAACGCCAGACGAACGAAAAAAAATCATCGTTAAATTTCAACAATATATTGCTGAACTAATAAGCTCCAACTCAAAATCAACAATTTCTTCCGAGGCGATAAAAAATATCAGATCCTCCGACGCCCAGTGCTGGCTCCTGGATAACCGAAATAAAATTCGTGACCGTATCGATGTTGTTACCGCGATCACTTTGCTCGATTTCTATGGGGATGCGCATCTTTTCAAGATATATGCAGTTCAATCACCCGGATTGGCCGCGTATGCCCTGTTATCGAGAAATTCTGAGAAAAAGGGCACATTGGATGAGCAGGTTCTCAACGCAATTGCTGAAGCTGTTCTCGAAAAAGGTCATCTATTTGGCCTTGAGATAGAATCAATGGCCAAAATGGTTTATACTTGTGCTGGAGCTGTCTGTCAAGTACTGCTAAAAGCAAGGGTGACTGAGAATATACCCGCTGGTCATCCGATTGGGAACGCGTTGGCAAAATTTTGCCCAAAAGTTAAGCGCAATTCGTTGGACCAGCAGTCTGTAAACAAGCTTGATCAATTGAAAGCTGAAAATAATTTACGCGGTGAAGTTGCAAGGCTAATCGAACTGTATTGATCGAAATGGCACTTACTTGGCCAACAGGCGATCATCCTGGCCTTGAGCCGGGATGATCCATGCCATATGTTCAACCGTACAGGTCCGCGAAGCATGGATTGTGGATCAAGACCGTAATGACAACTTCAGGCGTCCGCTACGTTCTGCTTGTTATCCTGACTCAAGACCCAGGACATGTTTCTCAGTATCCGCGGCTTAGGAAAGTGCCATTCATATTGATCAAGCTAACCGTGGATATTGTCTCATGAGCCGTGCGTTATAGGCGCCCTTCCTGCCAGAGTCGACGCATTGCCGCAACACTGACCATGTAGTCAAGCGTCATCTGAGGCGTCAGCATTTCCAAAAGGAGTTCGCTATAAAAGGCGACTTCGCCCGTCGCGGGATCCAAGCCAAAGGTTGAGCCCCCCCCTGGCACATAGTGCTCAAAATTAAACCGAAGCAAAGCTACATATGCTTTCAGGGGTGAGTAAGAAGGCGCCGGGCCAAACCTACAACGAAAGACCGAGCGACTCGACATAGTCGGCGCACAAAAGATTTCAATGGGACATTCGTCGATGATGAAGGACGCCTTGCATTCCGGTAAGGCCCCGGCGTTGACCGTTGTCGACTGCCCAATTAAAGCCGCTACTTCCATTATGTAATCGGAAAATTTGAAATTAGACTGCATTCCGGACATCCTCCTTATTTATGTTTATCTCCATCTTCGTGAACACATCTCCAGCGTTGACTAACGCTGCACGCGATGCCGTGAAGGTGTTCATGATATTGGCGTAAAAAGAAGAATTGGTGTCCACGCCGATAGCGGTCGCAAATTGGTTTGCAGCTACTCTCATTGTGGTGTTGTTGGTAATTTCTTTACCGTTATCCCCTTTCGGTTCTGCCTTCACAACTTCCGGAAAGAAGAATTTTTTTGTGACATTGCCAAAGAAGGCGTCCGCCGCCTCAACTCCGCTGCGCACGGAAGCAACTTTCAGCGACTCCCCAAAAAATTGACCCCAAGTCGCATTCTTGTCTTTGAGGAGGGGGGCGCCAAATTCAACCATAGGCGCATTGACACCTATTGACAAAACGCCGTAGAGACCAGTATTGACCCCCAAACGTTTAATCGCTTTGCCGTTATACGCAGGTTTACCATCAACTAAACTCACCACTTCAGGCGCTCCGTTGAGGCTCGGCGTCCATTTTTTCAGAAAACCGTTAAGGGAGTCGCGCGTCACGGAATTAACCGTGGTCGCGATTAGAGCGATTGCCCTTTTTGTCATCTCGTCAGGCTTGTCCATATAATATCGAAAGCCGAGCGCGCCAGGCACCGCCCCCACGATGGCACCTACCGAGCCGAAGATAACACGTCCTGCTGGTCCGCAACAAGCGCCAAGGCGTTGGCCTTGATATGCGGCGCAGCCGAAATTAATTGCCGTAATAATGCCGGTGAGTGGTATTGCCGCTCCGGGCGACCCCGCGAGCATGTACCTGAGCGCTGTCTGCACACCGATGGCAACAGATGACGCGCCAAAGGTCGCAGCAGCATCCTTCAGTGCTTGCTTAACCGCTACCTTCGTCACTTCACACCAAGTTGCGCCGGACCCATTTTCAAGTTGCTCGGCCATGCCCTTCAGATTATCTATGACCTCCACCTCAGGATTGACTGAACCCCCTTGATTACGCACCTCAAGAACAGTATCGGCGTTAATAAACCCGTCATCGAACTCAATTGCTGTGCCTAGATTAGTAAAAGCCGGATCACCAACAGCCGGACGAACATAAGAATTCGCTGGTGTTAAACTATTAGCGTTCATAAAAAACTCCTTAGTTAGATTACGTAAGAATCACACATCATTTACCTCCTTGCTGGCGATCTCGTGGGATATGCCAATCGGTCAGCCGGAAACTGGAGTGCAAACGGCGGACCCAGTGGCGAACCGGCGCCGCATCAGGTGCATCCCCCACATCGCTATCTAGCGGCTGCGGGGTCTCTCACGCAGCCAACTAGCACGGGCTCGACGACTTTGAGTAACGACTTGCACGGCACAACCCATTCACTTACTCGGGGAATACCTCCCGACCCGCCTTCTTCCTCTTGCCAAGCATCCGCGAAACTGATTTGATTCATCGCTCTTGCTCCTTAGTTCTGTTCCTTGGCTGACGCTTCGGGGCACTTACGGTCAAATTGCTTAGGTGCTTAGTGAGCGGTAGGACGTGTAAAGTTCAGGTTCCGTTCCGCAACGCCCATACAGCAACTGGAAATTCGTTTAAGGACTCAACCCTGCCCCCTCCCCACAACCCGCGTGAATGCTAGGGATGGTCTGCACAACCACCCCCCAGACATCGGTTTAAGTCCAAGTGTTCGCATAATGAAAATTGGGTTGAATTTGCCGGCGATTTCGCCTTATATTGGACTGCCAAGCCCTGCAAAATTCGTTTACGCACTATCCAAAGGTTCGACAGAGCAAACAGGCTCACCAATTGCGCCGTGTTCTTCTTCAGGCGCCGGTAGCGCACATTGGTATGGCCGAACTGGCACTTGATCACCCGAAACGGACACTCGACCTTGGCCCGCACACTGGCCTTGAGCTTTTCAGCTTGCTCAAGCAAGGCACCCCAGCCATTGCTGGCCAAGGCACGACGCTTGCCCGGACGCATGGCCACTTGCCACTGGACAGCGGTGGCCTCCGGGCGCTTACCGGCATCCTGGTAGCCCGCATCGGCAAACACCACGCTCTCCTGGCTATGCAGCAGACCATGGCCTTGTGTGACATCGCTCACGTTGGCGGCCGTGCCGATCACGCTATGC
>DGQR01000259.1 GCA_002390825.1 Rhodoferax sp. UBA4409 | reverse complement strand
CGACCAGTGATGGAATCAAGGCCACCACCGAGATGGCAATGACGCTGGCCCATTCGACCTCTTCGGTAGCACCGATGCTCATCTTCAGCGCCAAGGACACGGGGTAGTTCTCTACGCTGGAGAGATAAATCAGTGGCCCCATGAAGTCGTTCATGCTCCAGATGAACTGAAACACCACGACCGATATGAGAGCCGGTTTGAGAATCGGAATCAGGATGTACCACAGAAGCTGGAGCGCGTTGCAGCCGTCGATCTGCGCGGCCTCTTCCATGTCACGCGGAATCCCGCGCAGGAACTGCACCAGCATGAAAACAAAGAAGGTATCAGTCGCGAATGCCGATGGAACAATGAGCGGCAAGTAGGTATCGATCCAGCCGAATTCCTTGAACATCAGGTACTGGGGCAAACGCAGAATGATCAGCGGCAGCATCATGGTGCCGACCATCACACTGAACAGAAATTTCTTGCCCCAGAACTCGAAACGCGCGAACGCATACGCCACCAGGACGCATGAAATCACCGTCACGATCACCTTGGGAATGATGATCAGGAAGGAGTTCAGGAAGTACGTTGCAAAGGTGTATTCCGTGCTGGTCTTCCATCCCTTGGCATAGGCCGAAAAGTCAAACCGGCTCGGCCAGAAGCCGATTTCGGTAAACACTTCGGCATTGGTTTTGAAGGATGCACCTACCAGCCAGATCATGGGGTACAGCATGACCAGGCCCATGACCAGCAGCACACCGTAGCGCACGGCGGCACTGATTTTTTCTTTGCGCTGGAGCTCGTTCGCGTAGGCGTCTGAGCTGGCACGCTCTGCCAGTGTCAGTTCGGCTTGCATTATTTGCGCTCCTTTTCACCGGAGTAGAAGACCCAGTACTTGGATGTGAAGAAAGAGATCGCACTGAGGCCCGCCACGATCGCAAAGAGCACCCATGACAGCGCACTGCCGTAGCCCAGGTTAAAGTACTTGAAGCTCTGGTCGTAGATGTACAGCGACAGCACATAGGTGGAGTGCAAGGGGCCGCCCTCGGTGATCATGTAGGGGCCGTTGAACTCCTGGAAGGCGTGCACCATTTGCATGATCAGGTTGAAGAAGATCACCGGGGTGATCAGCGGTACCGTGATCTTGAAAAACTGCTGTGTCTTGCTGGCGCCGTCGATTTCAGCGGCTTCGTACAAGGAGGTGGGCACGTTCTGGAGTGCTGCCAGAAAGATGACCATGGCAGAACCGAATTGCCAGGTAAACAAAAGCACCACGGTCCAGAGTGAGTAGTGCTCGTCGGCTAGCCAAGCGATGGGCTGCAGGCCCATCTGCATCATCACGATGTTCACCAATCCGTTTTGGGAAAAGATGAATCGCCACATGATGGCTGCGGCGATCGACCCACCCAGGATGGACGGCAGGTAATACGCAGAGCGAAAGAAGTTGATGCCGCGCAGCTTGAAATTCAGCACGTGGGCCATGAACAGCGCAAACCCGACCCGCATCGGGACTGCCACTGCGGCAAACAGCAAAGTGACCCCCAGCGATTTTTGGAATAGCGGGTCTTTCTGAAACAGCTCTTGGTAATTCTCCAGGCCGATGTACTGGGGCGGGCTGATGAAGTCGTATTGCGTGAAGCTCAATGCGAAGCTCATCACAAACGGGAAGAGCTTGAAGCCCAGCACCCCGATCACAAAGGGCAGCACAAACAGAAAGCCTGTTGTTTTGTTTTCGTACATATATGAGGTCCTTGCTACAGGTTGGAACTTTAGTAGCGCGACACGGTGTGGGCTTCGATGTAGTCGAAGTTGATGTCTTCGCCCAGCCCCGGTTTTTGGGACAGGTGAACGAAGCCTTCACTGTCCATCGGGTCAACCAATGTATGAAGGTAGGCCGGCACTTCGTCGTACTCCAGGAACGGGTGCAGCAAGCCCCGTTCGTACCACTTGCAGTTTTTGATGGCCGCGCAGGCTGCGAGGTTGGCCGCACCGTTGCCGTGGACCTCGCAGTCCATTCCGAATGCCTCGGCCAGATGGGCGACCTTCAGCGTCGGTGTGATGCCGCCTACGCCGGGTACACCTGCACGCAAGATGTCGCAGGCACCGTGCTGCACCCAGGCTGCGCGGCTGTAGTGTTTGCCAGAAAGGCTCTCGGGCCCGAGGATGGGAATTTCGAGCTGCCCTGCGAGCCATGCGTAGGACTCCATGCTTTGTTCGTTCATCATTTCTTCGAACCAAGCGAATTGGAGTTTTTCGAGCGCACGGCCGATGCGCAAAGCGTCTACACGGCTGTAGTTGTGATACCCGTCCAGCATCAACGCGATATTTGGGCCCACAGCTTCACGGACAGCGGCACAGGCCTTGATGTCCATATCTACATCCGGAGCAAAGCGCACCGGCGGCATCCATGTGTGGATCTTGATGCCTTTGTAGCCGCGCGCTACCAGCTTGAGTGCAAAGTTGGCGTAGTCATCAGGTGTGGCCAGCCCGCCTGGTAACTCGTCGCCGCACATGGTGCTGCCGTAAGCGGGCACCTTATCGCGGTAGCCACCAAGAAGGCGGTACACCGGGGTTTGCAGTGCGCGACCCGCAAGATCCCACAGCGCTTGCTCGACGGCGGCAAGCGCCCGGTCGGTCAATTGGCCGGCGCTTCCGCGTTGGCGGTGCTCAAGGCTCTTCCAGATTTTTTCCCGCTGCATCGGGTGTTGCCCTAGTGCCGCCGGGCGGACAAAGGCGTCCAACACATGTGGGCGTACCACTTCTTGGGGTGCGAATGCATAACCCTTATCGCCGGTATCCGCCTCTAGGGTCAGCAGTGCCATTTTTGCCTGGCTCTCTACGCCCGGGTGAGAGTGCCCATCGCTGTCCACCGACCGCCGGGTGGGGTAGGTGAATATTTGCCCTGTAATTTTTTCGATCTTCATGGGATGTCCGCAAATTGATACAGTGACTATAGACCAAGACGTCAGACGTCTTAGATGGTACTAACCCTGATGCGTCGTAATTTGGGTGATCGAGATCATTCGCGCCCTCATTAAAATCTGACTCATATGACCACCCCCTCCCCCAAACCCCTCACCAGCAAAAGCCAGCCACAGCGGGTGGTCGACAGTCTTCAGGCGCGCATCCTGGCGGGCGAGCTCAAACCCGGGGACCGCATTCCACCGGAGCCATTGCTGATGCAAGAGTTCAGCGTGAGCCGAACGGTGGTCCGCGAGGCGATGTCCAGCCTGCAGGCCAGTGGCTTTGTGAAGACCCGTCACGGAATAGGCACATTTGTGCTGGAGCGGCCTGTGAACGGCGGCCTGCTGTCAGCACCGCCGCCAGAACTACATGTCAAGCAAACCCTTGCCATGCTGGAGTTGCGGATCAGCCTGGAATCCGAAGCTGCAAACCTCGCAGCTTTGCGCCGCACGGAGGCTCATTTGGCGGTGATGCGGGATGCCTTGCAGAACTATCGGGCCAACTGGCAGGCGGGGAAGAGCACGGTGGAAGACGACTACCGTTTCCACGCTGAAATTGCGGCAGCTACCGACAACCAGTATTTTTTGGAAGTGCTGGGCAACCTGGGCAATGCCACCTTGCGGTCTCACTCCCACGAAGGCACAGAGCCCGCCAAGAGCCATGCAGCGGCGGGCCAGTTCGGCGAAGCACTCCCTATTTTGTCGGACGGAAAAGAGATCGCCCAACGCGAGCATGAAGCCATCTTCGACGCCATCGCCCGCCAGGATGCAGCGTCTGCCAAGGCCGCGATGTTCATGCACTTGAGCAACAGCCGCGAGCGACTGCGGCGCAAGATCGAAGCGGCCTGACCCCGCCCGATCACCGGCAGGGTTTTCACTGATTTTGGATTTCAGACTTTCTCCTAAACTCAATTTAAGTCATCTGACGTCTGACTTATGACGAGTTAACTGATTTCACACCAACGAGGAGATTTGAAGTGCACCCTATTCCATCCACCCTGCTGCCGCTCACACTGTGTGCATTGATCAGCAATGCATTTGCTCAGTCCGCCCCAACACCCGCTCCCGCATCTACTGCACCAGCGGTCACCTCCGCGATCCCGGTCAAAATTTCTGGTCGTCTGGACGTCGGCCTGAGAAGCGCCATTCCTTCTGACCTGTCCAAAGAAACGACCTCATCGGAAGCGGTGGATGAAGGTTCGAATGCACGCCTGAATTTCTCCGGCGCTTCTGACATTGACAGCGACCTGAGCAGCTATTTCATGATCGAAATGCGCTTTAACGCCGACAACGGTGCGCAGAACGACAGCGCCGCTTTGTTCAAAGACAAAGCATGGGTTGGCTTGAACAGCAAGAAATACGGCGATCTGAAGCTCGGCCGCCTGCACTCTCCGCAATACGGCGTGTCTACCGCAGGCCGCTATGAGGCATTCATCGGCGACAGCTATGCCTCCATGGGATCACGTGGCGCTCTGGCGGCCAACCAGTGGAACAACGCGATTTACTACACAACCCCCACTGCCAACGGCTTCAACGCCGGCCTCACGTTCAGCAAAGGTGAAAAAACGGCAGCAAATGGCATCGGTGCCCACCTGGCCTACACCAGCGGCCCTGCATCGACGGCATTCAGCGTCCAGCAAGAGCAAGACAAATGGGACACCACTACCCAAAAGACCATGGACACGGTGGCGATGGGCGCCTATTACGACTTCGGAATTGCGCGCGTCGGTAGCACCTATGCACGCTCCAGCAAGGCTAACATCACCGGCACGGGCTCCCAGAGTGTGTTCACCGTCGGTGTTCGGGTGCCTTACGGCCCGGGGGAAATCCGGGCCTCTGTGCGCAACATCGACGAGACATCGCGTAAATCTGCAACCGACGCCAGCTCCGACGTAGACAGCTTCCGCATCGGGATCGGTTACGCCTGGCTGCTGGACGCGACGACCGGCGTGCACTTCTCGCTGGTGCGCGACACGCAGAAACGCTTTAACGCCAACGGCTCAGAAAAGAGCAATGCCTCGGGCGAAGGCGCTGAAATCTCTTTGCGCAAGACCTTTTAAGGGCGCACGTACTCCAGGTTAATCAAGGTTGAATTGCGACGGGTTGAGGGTCCGGCTTGATCGCCGGACCCTCTTTTTTTTGCCGCTTTCAGGCTGGCAAGTTCTGCCCGGTCAATGCCAGATACGCATCGCGGGTGCCAACGCTCACCGACTGCAGCACCTGCTGATAGGCCGTCTTGTGCCGCGCCAGCAAACGGGCGGAGGCCACCGTCTTGGAGCGGCAATACCAATGGCAGGTGTGCTGCATCAAGAAGAGCTCTGCCGACAGAGTGAACGCACGGCGCTTAGGCGCCAAGCCCGCCCGGTTTTCAACCACGGCAGCAATGCCACGCGCGTGCACTGCAAATGCTTCCCGCGCATCAAACCCCGCCGCCGGCCACCAGCGGGCCGCGTAAGGAATGGCGATGGGCAAACGACTCACGCGAGTGGTTGACGCTTCCAGCGTGGCGAACTCGGCCGCAAACGACGCGAATTGCTCGCTCAGGGTTTGCTCCTGCACCTCGAGGTAGCTCCAGACCTGTGCCTGGCGCTCGGCATCTTCTTCGCCCAAGGCCCGCAGATACCCGTCGGTGAGGCTCTCCATCAACTTTTCAATATCAAAGCGCGACAGCGTCGAGCCCAACAGGGCAATACGCTCGCTCTGGTCTTTCTTCTTGGCCCACGCGAAAGCGAGTGCCGCTACCAATAACAACAGAACATCCATAAATCACTCCCCGCTTTGTTGCAAAGCCCACATGGACGCGTAACGTCCATTGGCCAATAGCAGCTCGGCATGATTGCCGCGCTCGATGATGCGACCTGCATCCATCACCAATATCTCGTGCGCATCCACCACCGTCGACAAACGGTGCGCAATCACCAAGGTCGTTTTATTGCGCGAAACGCCTTGCAACTCCGCTTGGATCGCGCGCTCGTTGGCGCTGTCCAAAGCACTGGTGGCTTCGTCAAAAATCATCACAGGTGGGTTCTTGAGCAGCGTGCGGGCAATGGCCACACGCTGTTTTTCGCCCCCACTGAGCTTCAAGCCCCGCTCGCCCACCATGGTGTCGTAACCGCGAGGGGCTGCCGCAATAAAGCCGTGAATGTGAGCGGCCTTGGCGGCTGATTCCACCTCGGCACGGCTGGCACCGGCGCGGCCATAAGCAATGTTGTATTCCACCGTATCGTTGAACAGCACGGTGTCCTGCGGCACGATCCCGATCGCCTGGCGCACGCTGCCTTGGGTGACGTTGCGGATGTCTTGCCCGGCAATGGTGATACGACCCTGCTGCACGTCATAAAACCTGAACAGCAGCCGCGCCAATGTCGACTTGCCCGAGCCGCTGGGCCCGACTACCGCGACAGTTTTACCCGCCGGTATCTCGAAACTGATGTGGTGCAGGATGGTGCGCGCCTCAGTGCCCGCAGCGGCTTGGCTGCCTGTCGGGTCATAGCTGAAGGTCACATCTTCAAACCGCACGCTGGCATCGCTCCCGCCTGCCGCCAGTTGCAGGGGGCGCGCATCCGGCGAATCCGCAATTTCGCGCTCACGCTCCATCAGGCTGAACATCTTTTCCAGGTCGGTCAGGCTCTGTTTGATCTCGCGGTAAATCACGCCCAGAAAGTTCAAAGGAATGTAGAGCTGGATCATGAAGGCGTTGACCATGACCAGGTCGCCCAGCGTCATGCGCCCGTCCACCACACCCTGGGTGGCACGCCACAGCATGGTGACCAGCGCGCTGGCAATGATGAGCTGCTGGCCGCTATTGAGCAGGCTCAGGGTGCGCTGGCTTTTGACGGCCGCCCGGCGATAGCGCTCCAGGTTCTCGTCGTAGCGGCGGGCCTCGAAGTCTTCATTGTTGAAGTACTTCACCGTTTCGTAGTTCAACAGCGAGTCGATGGCCCGGCTGTGCGCCGTGCTGTCCATCTCGTTCATCTTCTTGCGGAACTGGGTGCGCCACTCGGTCACGGTGACGGTAAAGCCGATGTACACCACCAGCGCAATGCCGGTGATCCAGGCAAACCACACATCAAACTTGACTGCCAGCAGCGTGAGCACCAGCGTCACCTCGATCAAGGTGGGCACGATGCTGTAGAGCGAATAGTTGATCAGCGAATGCACGCCACGGGTGCCCCGCTCGATGTCACGCGTCATGCCTCCGGTCTGGCGCTCCAGGTGGAAGCGCAAGCTCATCGCGTGCAGGTGGCGAAACACCTGGAGGCTGATGGAGCGTGCAGCACCCTCGGTCGCCTTGGCAAACACCAGCTCGCGCAGTTCGCTGAACAAGGAGGTGCACAGCCGCAATGCGCCATACCCCACGAGCAGCGCCACCGGTACCACCAGCACCGCCGTGGCATCCCCAGGCTTCAGGGTCATGGCGTCCACCAGCTGCTTGAGCAGCAAGGGCACGCTGACGTTGGCCAGCTTGGCCGCCACCATAAAACCCAGGGCTGCGATGACCCGCCACTTGTAG
>DGQR01000258.1:680-8941 GCA_002390825.1 Rhodoferax sp. UBA4409 | reverse complement strand
ATGCCTCGCGTCAAACGTGGTGTAACGGCTCGCGCCCGCCATAAAAAAGTTCTGGCCCTTGCTAAGGGTTTCCGCGGTCGCCGCGGTAATGTCTACCGTATCGCTAAACAAGCGGTAATGAAGGCTGGGCAATATGCCTACCGCGACCGCCGTACCAAGAAACGTGTGTTCCGTCAGTTGTGGATTGCGCGTATCAACGCTGCAGCCCGTCAATGTGGCATGACATACAGCCAGTTTGCCAATGGTCTGAAGAAAGCCAGTATCGAGATCGACCGTAAGGTTCTGTCCGATATCGCAATCCATGACATGGCTGCTTTTGCTGGCATCGTGGAACAAGTGAAAGCCAAACTGGCTGCTTGAGTCCGCAGCAGAGTGCTATTGATTCAGTAGCACTCCGCGCACCAGAAACAAGGGCTAGCGCTTGAAAAAGCACTAGCCCTTTTTCATTGATCTGAATCGTCAAGTACCTATTTATGACCGAGTTGAACGACATTGTTGACACCGCTAAAGCTGCATTCCTGCAAGCTTTTACGCCGGCTGATCTTGAAAATGCCAAAGCCCTGTTTTTGGGAAAATCCGGCAAGATCACCGAGCTGATGAAGGGCATGGCCGCCCTCAGCGTGGAGGAGAAGAAATCCCGCGGTGCCGCTATCAACTTGGCTAAGCAAGCCATCGAGGCCGCGCTCACAGAACGTCGCCAAGCACTGGCCGACGCCGAGTTGCAGACCCAGCTCCAAGCGGAAGCGCTGGACGTCACATTGCCCGGTCGTCAGCGCGGGCAGGGTGGTTTGCACCCGGTGTCCCTGACATTAGAGCGGATTGAAGCCATCTTTGGCTCGATGGGATTTGATGTGGCCCAAGGCCCCGAAATTGAATCCGACTGGTTCAACTTCACCGCCCTCAATACGCCCGAAGACCATCCGGCTCGCTCGATGCACGACACCTTCTATGTAGAGGGTGGCTCCGAGGCAGCGCCGAACCTGCTCCGCACCCACACGAGCCCCATGCAAATCCGCTACGCGGTGCAGCACGTCAAAGCCCACCGCGCGGCCGCTGGCGCTTCAGCGGAAGGCCTCTACTCCGGCGAAATGCCAGAGATCCGTGTTATCGCTCCAGGCCGCACCTACCGTGTGGACAGCGATGCGACCCATTCCCCCATGTTCCACCAGTGCGAAGGTCTGTGGGTGGGCGAGAACGTGAGTTTCAAAGACCTGAAGTTTGTCTTCACTGATTTCTGCAGGACATTCTTTGAGTCGGACGATTTGGTGTTGCGATTCCGCCCCAGCTTCTTCCCGTTCACCGAGCCCAGCGCGGAAATTGACATCCAGTTCCAAACCGGCCCGCTCGCTGGTCGCTGGCTGGAAGTCGCAGGCTCTGGCCAAGTGCACCCCAATGTGATTCGCAACATGGGTCTCGACCCTGAGAAATTCATCGGATTTGCCTTCGGTATGGGGCCTGATCGCTTGACGATGTTGCGCTATGGCGTGAATGACCTGCGCCTGTTCTTTGACGGTGACGTCCGTTTCCTGTCGCAATTCCAGTAATCCACAAGAACAACACACACGCCGGTCCCGAACATGCAATTCTCAGAATCCTGGTTGCGCACTTTCTGCAACCCCGCCATTTCTACTGCCCAACTCGCCGAAACCCTGACCATGGCAGGGCTCGAGGTCGAAGAACTCAAGCCCGTTGCACCACCCTTTACCCATATCGTCGTGGGTGAGATCAAGGAAGCCGAGCAGCACCCCAATGCCGACCGCTTGCGCGTTTGCAAGGTCGATGTAGGCCAGACCGAGCTGCTGAATATTGTTTGTGGTGCACCCAATGCACGCGTTGGTATCCGTATTCCATGTGCGATGGTGGGTGCAGAGCTGCCCCCAGGCGAAGATGGCAAGCCTTTCCTGATCAAGGTCGGCAAGCTGCGCGGTGTGGAAAGCCAAGGCATGTTGTGCTCTGCACGCGAGCTCAAACTGTCTGAAGACCATGGTGGCCTGATGGAGCTGCCATTGGATGCACCGTTGGGCACAAACATTCGCGAATATCTGGACTTGGATGACACCTTGTTCACTCTCAAACTGACGCCTAACCTTGCGCACTGCCTGAGCGTGTACGGGGTTGCGCGTGAGGTTTCCGCATTGACTGGTGCTCCCTTGCTGGCGCCCGAGTTCCCGCAAGCTTCTGTCGCGATCCAAGACAAAGTGGCCGTCAAGATCAGCGCACCCGACCTGTGCGGGCGGTTCTCCGGCCGAGTCATCCGCAACGTCAATACCAAGGCCAGTACACCGCAATGGATGGTGGACCGCTTGGCTCGCTGTGGCCAACGCAGTGTCAGTCCCTTGGTCGATATTTCGAATTACGTCATGTTCGAGCTCGGCCGCCCCAGCCACATTTTTGACCTCGACAAAATCCACGGCGGTCTCGACGTCCGTTGGGCCAAGCCCGGCGAGCAGCTCAAACTCCTCAATGGCAACACCGTTACATTGGATGAAAAGGTGGGCGTCATTGCGGATGACCAGCAAGTCGAATCGCTGGCCGGCATCATGGGCGGGGACGCTACCGCAGTGTCTGACGACACCCGTCACATCTACCTCGAAGCAGCTTTTTGGTGGCCCAAGTCTATTGCTGGTCGTTCACGCCGTTTCAATTTTTCCACCGATGCTGGCCACCGGTTTGAGCGCGGTGTAGATCCTCAGTGGACCGTGGAGCATATTGAGCGCATCACCCAGCTCATCATCGATATCTGCGGCACGCCAGAAACCCAATGCGGTGCGGTGGACGATGTAGTGGCAGCTTTGCCTGCTGCAACTCCGGTGACCTTACGCGTTGCACGCGCGGTCAAAGTGATCGGTATGCCTTTGTCCCAAGTGCAATGTGCGGATGCGTTGCGTCGCCTCGGTTTGCCGGTGCAAGAAGAGCCCGGGTTGATCACGGTGACCCCCCCATCTTTCCGCTTCGATTTGCAAATTGAAGAGGACCTGATTGAAGAGGTCGCCCGCATGGTGGGCTACAACAACCTGCCGCACACACCACCTCAAGCGCCCATCACAGCCAAGATCCGACAGGAAGCTCAACGTAGCGCGTTCGCAGTGCGCCGCTCGCTGGCCGCTTTGGGCTACCAGGAAACCATCAATTTCAGTTTCGTTGAAGAGCGCTGGGAGCACGAACTAGCGGGTAACCCCAATCCGATCAAGTTGCTGAACCCGATCGCCAGCCAAATGAGTGTGATGCGCAGTAGCTTAATTGGCTCTTTGTTGCAGGTGCTGAGGTTCAACCTCGCCCGCAAAGCGCCGCGTGTGCGGGTGTTCGAAATTGGTCGCGTATTTCTGCGCGACGCCACAGTGAAGAGCACGGATACGACCGTGGAAGGCTTTGATCAGCCTATGCGGGTTTCCGGCTTGGCCAGCGGTGGGGCAGACACCTTGCAATGGGGGCGCAAAGAGCAAGTCGTTGACTTCTTCGACGTGAAGGGCGATGTGGAAGCCTTGCTCGCGCCACTCAAAGCCGAGTTCGTGCCTGCTACCCATCCCGCATTGCATCCCGGTCGTACCGCGGAGGTCAAGATCCAAGGGCGCTCGATCGGCTTTGTGGGGGAGTTGCACCCCAAGTGGCGTCAATCGTATGAGTTGGCCGCAGCCCCGGTGATGTTCGAGTTGGAGCTAGATGCGGTGCTGGCGCGCCAGGTGCCCGCTTTCCAAAGCGTTGCCAAGTTCCAAGCGGTTCAACGTGATATCGCTGTGGTGGTGGCAGATCAGGTAACCCATGCCGACCTGATCGCTGCTGTTAAAAGCGCACCAACGCAAGGCTTGCTGCGTGATGTTCAGTTGTTCGACGTTTACCGCCCCAAGCTGGCCAAGGATGCCGAAGTCATTGCCGGCAGCACCGATCGCAGCTTGGCATTGCGCGTGACATTGAACAGCGACGAGTCCACCCTCACCGAAGATCAAATCGAATCCGCCATGAAAGCGGTGGTTGAGCAATTGGTTACCTCGGTGGGTGCCCGCCAGCGCGCCTGATCTTTGCAAAACAGAACGGTACAGTGATGGAATTTTCTGTAGAGAGTCTGGAAACCCCGGCGCTGACCAAGGCTCAACTTTCCGATCTGCTCTTTGAGCAGATCGGACTGAACAAGCGTGAGTCGAAAGACATGATTGACGCCTTCTTTGACCTGATTGCCAGCAGTCTTGTCGAAGGCACTGACGTCAAGATTTCCGGCTTTGGCAACTTTCAGATCCGTACCAAAGCGCCCCGGCCCGGCCGCAATCCACGGACCGGTGAGGCTATTCCCATTCAGGCGCGACGCGTGGTTACTTTTCACGCCAGCCACAAGCTTAAAGAGCAAATTCAGGACGAAGGCAAGTCCGGTTCCTGAGCCTTGACGTGGCGCCAGGTTTATTTCTTGCCACATCTCCATCGAAACTTTGCAGACAGGTAAAACTTAGAGTAACCTCTACGCTTTGTCTCGTACAGCATTGATTTCAATGGAGAAAACGCTCCCACCCATCCCTGCAAAGCGCTATTTCACGATCGGTGAAGTCGGTGACCTGTGCGGTGTCAAACCTCACGTGCTACGTTATTGGGAGCAGGAATTCACGCAGTTGCGCCCAATGAAGCGGCGCGGCAATCGCCGGTACTATCAGCACCACGAGGTCTTGATGATTCGCCGTATTCGCGATTTGCTCTACGACCAGGGCTTCACCATCAGCGGTGCAAGAAACAAGATGCAGGAAATCCTGCAAACCGAACGCGACAAAAAGCGTCATGGCGAAGTCATGCTCGATGGTGTCGAGGTTCTTGAACTCGGCGACATGGAGTTGGACGACTTGGAGGAGTCTGCTGAAGATATTCCGGTGGTTGCCGAGGTCTCCATGGAATGGCAGCAGGTAAAAAAGGAATTGCTCGATATTCGTGAACTTCTGATGATCGAAGCCTGAAGCACCTGAAACTCACGCTATAATTTGAGGCTAGATCGGTGTGTGGCGCAGCCTGGTAGCGCACTTGCATGGGGTGCAAGGGGTCGAAGGTTCGAATCCTTTCACACCGACCAAAATAAGATAAAGCCGTTAAGCAGTAATGCTTAACGGCTTTTTTCTTGCCTGTCTGGTTTTGCAGGAGCCCCGTATTACAAAGGCCCAAGCCTAACGGCGTATCAGGTGGCGGCACCTTCATAAAAGCAACGCGCGCACGCTTGGTGGTAGCGGTCGTTTCCGCCGATCACGACCTGTTCACCCTCACGGACTCTTTGGCCGTTACCGTCCACACGCACATTCATGGTGGCTTTGCGGCCGCATGCACAGATGGTTTTGATCTCTTCAATGTCATCGGCCAACGTGAGCAAGTGGGCCGAGCCGGGGAATGGCTTGCCCTGGAAGTCTGAACGCAGGCCAAAACAAATCGTCGGGATATTGGCCATGTGGGCAACCCGGTGCAGTTGGCGCACTTGATCCGGTTGGAGAAACTGGGATTCGTCAATCAACACACAGGCCAAACCGTGGCGCTGCGTCAGCAGGGTTTCAAAATCGGTATGTTCATCAAAGGTTTCCACAGCCCGTTGAATACCGAGGCGCGATGCAATGCTTCCAACGCCGCAACGGTCGTCAATCTGTGCGGTGAACAAGGCTACCTGCTGGCCTTGCTCTTCGTAGTTGTACGCAATCTGCAACAAGGAGGTGGATTTGCCGGCGTTCATGGCCGAGTAGCGGAAGAAAAGTTTGGCCATGAGAGCGAAAGCGGGGGGCGGGCTAAAAGGGACCTATTGTGACCAGATTTAATTTGCTATCAAATAAATAGCAGTCTGCGCAGTTACTTGGTGGGCTCAGAGCAGATTTGATATAAATCTACCCGCCAGTTGGCCCCTGAGTTTGAAAGAGATGGTGCGCATTTTTTGCCACCTGCAGGGTGTCGTAGTACGCATACGCCCCCACGCCAACGGCACCCACCAATGGAACCCAGCGCGAGGCGCCTTTGCGCAGCGCACTGCCCAAGAGCTTGCCGCTGATCTGCAGGGCCAGCGCTTCGAGTGCTTTCATGGTGCTGGAGCGCACGACCACACGCTCACCCGCGCGCACGGCAAAGTCCCGAAACAGCTGGGCAGATACATGTTTGAACAAGCAGTAAAGCATCTGTTCTTTGCTGAGTCGGCTCTGCTGGCCGTGCAGGGCTGCAATGTCAGCAACCATTTGCGCCTGGATTTTCCAGACACTGATCATCTCCGGCAGCACGGTCAGCCAACCCATCCAACCCGGTGGTAGTGACAGGCCAGCCGCCACCATGCTGGCCTGTCGCGCCGCCTTGCGCGAGATGGCATGCACGCGCATTGCGACGTCGGTACTGGCCTGCTCGGTACTCTCGGGCACTTGCACGACGAGTTCGAGGAGCGCATGGGCGATCTGTGCGCGCACAGGGCTAGGCGGCTGAGACAGGGTGTCCTCCCAAATGCAAAACCTCGCGCGAGCGCAGTCCTGTGCCCGTGAGACGCTTCACTAGCAGGCGATAGGTGTCGAGGTCAAAGGCCAGCACCTGCCGCTGGGCAATGGCCTCTTGCAGTTCCGCCTCATCATGGACGGTAGCCACATGGCACCATTGGTCAAACACATGAATATCCGTGCGGCCGGTGATGGGGTTGTGCTCGCGGATACCCATGCGTCCGGCATGGGGCCACGATTGCAAGCGATGCTCTGCCAACGCTATTTGCAGGCGTACCCGGTGCAGTGGCGCTGGCTCCCGCCCGGCGCACACACCTTTGCACCGCCCAATCTGGCTGGCAAAACAAGCGCCTTTGCCGGACTCCAGCCCGAGCACCAGCGGGCAGAACTGGTGCATGTCGGCAAGGCTGCGCAGCGCCTCCATCGCCTGGCGTTTGGAGCGGTAGGCTCCATAGAGCTGGCCCATGTCAGACGGGTCTACCTCATCGAGCCGCACCAGTTGCACAAGGGGTCGGGTGGCGGGGTCGTCGTGAAGTTTCCAGGCCGTGAGTTGTTTCTCGCGCCGCAGCAGCCGGTTGTGGATGGGTTGCAGCTCTTTCACGAGGCGCGACTCCAGCAACAGGGCCCCGAGTTCGCCAGCCGTCTCGCGCCATTCGACACGCCGGATTTCTTGCAGGATGCGCATCTCGCGTGCAACCTTGGTAGACGCCTGAAAGTGCGACATCACCCGGCTGCGCATAGTTACACTTTTGCCCACATACAGCGGGATGCTGCTTTCGCCGTAGAAGAGATACACACCCGGTGTGTCTGGAATGTCAGACACCGGTGTTTCCAGCATGGGCGGTACGGCGGCACTCCCTTGCAAGAGTCCTTGCGCCTCGCGCGCCAAGGCCTCCGCGCCTAACTCGCGGTTTGCCACATCCAGCCAGGCCAGCACCACGTCCACATCGCCCATAGCCCGGTGTCGTGCCTGGGTGTGCAAGCCGTGGCGCTGCAAGATGGCGTCGAGACCATGGCCCTCGTGCTGCGGGTACAAGCGCCGCGACAAGCGGACGGTGCACAGGGTTTTGACCTTCAGCGCGATGTCTAGCCGTGCCAATTCGTTCAGAACGAACCCATGGTCAAAGCGAACGTTGTGGGCCACGAAGACGGCTCCCTCCAACAAGGCCAGCAGCGGTTTGGCCAGCTGCTCGAAGGTGGGGGCATCCTCCACCATCGCATCGGTAATGCCGGTGAGGCTCTGAATAAAAGGCGGGATCCGGACGCCCGGATTCACCAGACTTGACCAGCGCGCAGTTTCAACCCCGTTGTCGATTCGCACCGCGGCAATTTCGGTGATGCGGTCGTTGACGGCATTCCCGCCGGTGGTCTCAAGGTCGAGGACGACATAGCTGGGGAGCATAGCCGGCATCACGTGATGTCGAGGGTGTGGATGCCGTAGTGGCCCGCCTTGCGGTCCGCGAAATAGCAGTCCAGCGTCTCTTTGACGGTGCGGAATGCAATTTCATCCCAAGGGATTTCGTCCTCGCGGAAGAGTTTGGCTTCGATTGTTTCCGTTCCGGGCTCAAATTGATCGCTGGTCAGCCGGGCCCGGTAAAACAAGTGCACTTGCCCCACGCGCGCCACGTTGAGCAGGCTGAACAGGCCTTCAAGTTCAAACTGGGCGCCTGCTTCTTCCACGGTTTCGCGGGCAGCACCTTCCGCGGTGGTCTCGTTGAGCTCCATAAAGCCGGCTGGCAATGTCCACTTGCCAAAGCGTGGCTCGATGTTGCGTTTGCATAGCAACACTTGATCCCCCCAATACGGGACGGTGCCCACCACGTTGAGGGGGTTTTCGTA
>DGQR01000258.1:0-585 GCA_002390825.1 Rhodoferax sp. UBA4409 | reverse complement strand
TGGTGTCGCCGTCATCCGGCACGCGGTAGACCACTGCGGTACCGCATTCTTTGCAATGTTTGAGGGGAGCGCGCTGCATGAAACCCTGGTGGAAGTGACGTTGAGTCGGGATAAACAGTGCTTCACTGTAATGCAAGTGTCGCAAGCTTGCATTGCACTGATTGAGGTGAATAACACATAAATAACAGTTTGAGATATGATTGCCTCTGACTCGGCTTAACCGTTGAGTTTTTTGGGCAAACCGATCGAAAGGTCGGGACGCAAAGCCACCGGGCTGTCACACTTTTTCAGAGTGTCATGCTAGCGGGGTTGCCGGTTCGTGGGGCTGTTTGCCAGCGCCCGTGATTGGATTGCGTAGCCCTTGTGTGTTTGTTAACAAGGAATCGCACCATGTTTCAGCCTTCCGCCCTTTTTGCGGCATTGATCACTGCCTTTGCCTCCGGCGCCTATGCCCAAGTTCTGGAGGTGCATGAAGACGCTGATGGCGGCTGGGAAGCCCTTGCGGCGGCAGCAGCGCCCAAGCTGAGCGCGTCCACCCTGGCGAAGGCAGCGCCCACGGCGGCAGAAGCCCGTGCGCGCAGTTAC
>DGQR01000052.1 GCA_002390825.1 Rhodoferax sp. UBA4409 | reverse complement strand
GTGTACTGCGCTGCCCCCCAAGGGGGCCTTCGCGCCTTGGGGCGGCCCGGCGGCGCTCAATTCACCAGATTTAAGCAACTTTCAGCGCGAGTTCCAGGCCGGAGACAAACGCATCTTCCACCCGGTGGCCGATGCACCAGTCGCCGCACAGGCCGATGCCGGCTTTGCTGTCCCACAAAAAGTGTTCGCCCAATGGGGCCTCGGTTTTGGCATACAGCCAGCGGTGGACTTGGGCGTGGGCGGGCTCTGCGCGAATGCCGGTGATCTCGGCAAAGGCCTTGATCAATTTGGCCTGGATGCGGTCTGGCGTGTCGTTCAAATGCTCTTGCGACCAAGCTGCACTGGCTTGCACTGTCCAGCGCTCGACCTTGCCGCGGCCGGGCTTGCTGGACTCGCGCGACAACCAGGCCACACGGTGGTGGGTGCTGCGGGCGGCGTTCCACTGCGGGCCCAAGGTGGTGAGGCCGGGCTGCACCGCTTGGGGGTAGGCCAGCATCAGGGTCCAGCAGGGGGCGACAGAGACTTTGGAGGTTTTCTTGGCCAGCGCTGCGCCCTTGGGTGTGGTGGCCAGTAGTTCCTGGGCTTGGGGATGAGGGATGGCGAGCACTACCTCGTCAAAGCCGCCATAGACATGGCTGCTGCCCGCGTCACCCGAGGTGCGCAGTTGCCATTTCTTTTTGTGCAGGGCGTCTTGTTCGAGCGCGGTTACGCGGGTGTTGACCAGCAGCTGCCCGGCATCCGCTAGGGGCTGTGCCCACGCGCGAACCAGCGCGTTCATGCCGGGGGCGGGCACCCAGTGCGCATCGCGCCCGGGCAGGGCGGCGGCGGCCACACGGCCATGGGAGTCGAGCACGCGGACTGCGTTCGCACTCCAGGGGCGGCACAGGCCGGGCGTGGTTTGCAGGGCTTGGGTGAAACGGGTGTCGCGCACTGTGAAGTACTGGGCCCCGTGGTCAAAGGTGCCGAAGGCGCTTTCGCGGGTGGACATGCGGCCACCGGGCCCACGGCTTTTTTCGAAAACGGTGACCTTGTGGCCGGCCTGTACCAGGGTGCGTGCGCAGGTGATGGCGGCCATGCCACCCCCCACGATAGCAATGTGTCGGGATGTTGTCATGGGCACAGTCTCCGTTGGTTGTAATAGCCTCTTTATACACGCTGGGCCGGCGCAAAAACGGTTTACGCGGTTCGGTGTTCCTCGATCAGCGCGTTGCGGGTGGTCTCGCTTTCCAGTTGGCTGAGCCACCATTGCAGGGCGCGGCCCTGGTTCACGGTTTTGGCAAGGCGCCATGCGTAGTGCAAGGGTACGGTGCGCTGCAGGCGCTCGGTCTTTTTGACGACCAGCCGTCCGGTGGTGATGTAGCTGTCGGCCATGCAGCGGGGCAGGTTGCCGCCGCCCAGACCGCGCAATTGGGCGTCGAGCTTGGCGTGCATGGTGGGTACGGTGAACACATCTTGCCCGCTGAGCAGGCCAAAGGTTTGGCCCGCGCCGCGTTGCACCGAGTCGGCCACCGCAACCGCCCGGTGTTTTTGAATCAGCTCGTCACTCAGCGGCTCCGGGGCTTGCGCGAGTGGGTGGTGCGGGGCGACGGCATACACAAAATGCAAGTTGCCCAGCGGCTTGCTGTGCACACCGGCGGTGCGCGCCGAGTCCGCCCCGACGCCGATGGCCAAGTCTGCCTGACCGGTGGTGAGCGCTTCCAGCGTGCCCGAGAGGGTCTCTTCGCGCAGGCGAATACGGGTGGGCGGGGACTGGCTGAAAAAGTTGTCACACATCTCCATCATGATCGGCTTGGAGATCACGGTGTCGATGGCAATCGTGAGTTGCGGCTCCCAGCCGGTGGCGACCCGCTTGACCCGGTTGGCGACGGCGTCAATTTCCTCCAGCAGGCGAGCGCCTTCGCGCAGCAACTCGGCCCCGGCAGCAGTGAGCTTGGCCTGGCGCGAGCTGCGGTCGTACAGCAGCACGTCTAACGCGTCTTCGATTTGGCGCACCCGGTAGGTCAGGGCGCTGGGCACCATGCCCATGTCTCGGGCTGCGGCGGCGAAGCTGCCGGCTTCGGCAATGGTCTGCAGCATGGAGAGGGCGTCAGGGGTGAGGAAGTCGCGTGCCGTTTGCATGATCGATACCCTTAAGTTGAGTTTTTTTGAATGATGCCATCAAACGGTATGGATGGAAAAGGCCTGGTCGAGGCCTAAAGTTCAAGCCATACGAAACCAGAGGCACTTCACATGTTGACCGTACGCAAATCGCAGGACAGAGGCTATGCTGACCACGGCTGGCTCAAGTCTTTCCACAGCTTTTCGTTCGCCGGGTACTACGACCCCGCGCACATGGGGTGGGGCAATCTGCGGGTGATCAATGAAGACCGCATCGCGCCCGGCACCGGCTTTGGCACCCATGGTCACCGCGATATGGAGATCATCAGCTACGTCATGTCGGGCAACTTGGCGCACAAAGACAGCATGGGCAACATCAAGGGCATTCCGCCCGGTGATGTGCAGCGCATGAGTGCCGGCACCGGTGTGACGCATAGCGAGTTCAACCACGCGCCGAATGACACCACCCATTTCTTCCAGATCTGGATCGAGCCCAATGTGACCGGCATTCCGCCGAGCTACGAGCAAAAGACCTTCGTCACCGCTGACAAGCAGGGCGTGCTGAAGCTGGTGGCCTCACCCGACGGTGCGGAGGGCAGTGTGCTGATCCATGCAGACGCCAAGCTGTACAGCGGTTTGCTGGATGGTGCAGAAACGGCCCGCTTGGAGCTGGACCCCGCACGCAAAGGTTATGTGCAGGTGCTGCGCGGTTCGGTGTCGGTGAACGGCACGCCCCTGCAGACCGGTGATGCCGCCTTGCTGAGTGCTGAAAGCGGCTTGGTGCTGGATGCGGCGCAGGATGCAGAAGTGCTGGTTTTTGATTTGGAAGCCTGATTTTTTTCGGGTGTCCGCAGGGTGCGGATGCCTTTCTTTGAGTCTTTTTATTTAGGAGTTCACAAAATGGCAAAAGTAGCAGTTGTATTCCATTCCGGTTACGGTCACACCCAGCGCGTGGCGCAATTCGTGGCTGAAGGCGCGAGCGCCGAGCTGATCACCATCGACGCCAATGGCGACATCACCGATGCCCAGTGGGCCACTCTGGATGCCGCTGACGCGGTGATCTTCGGCTCCCCCACTTACATGGGCATGGCCTCCTGGCAGTTCAAGAAGTTTGCCGATGCATCCAGCAAGCGTTGGTTCACCACCGCCTGGAAAGACAAAGTGGCTGGCGGCTTCACCATTTCCGCAAGCCCCAGCGGTGACAAGCTGTCCACCATCCAGTACTTCATCACCCTGTCTCAGCAGCACGGCATGATCTGGGTCGGCCAGCCTGCCATGAACGACGGCACCATCAACCGCATCGGTTCCAACTCCGGCGTGATGGCCCAAGTCGGCCCCACCAGCCCTGCGGAAGACATCCCCCAAGGCGACCTGGACACCGCCAAAGCCTACGGCGTACGCGTGGCATCCATTGCCGCCAAGCTGAAGGCGTAAGTTTTCTTCAGGCCTCTTCGGTCTGAAATGCTTGAGCCCGCTTCGGCGGGCTTTTTTGTACGTGCTTGAAAAATGCGTAAGCTGTGGGCTCTCAGATTATCGGAGTTCCATTTTGACGATCCGTTTTGCTACTAAATTCATAGCTGCTTGCGCAATATCTGCGGGCGCTATGGCGCCTTTTCATGCTTATTCGCAGACTGACGCTTCCGCGTTCAGCGCCATCAGCGCCATGCCAGTGGCCTCGGTTGTCGGTGCGAGCGCGGGTGCGGTGATCGCCATTCCGGTGGCGTTTTCTACTGCAGGTGCGGTGTTGGTAGTGAAGGGCTTAGAGGTCTCGGCCAAAGGCACGGTCTACCTGCTGGAGCGGGTGTCGGACGGAGCACGCGCCAGCGTGGAGGTCTCGGGCAAAGCGGCCTCCGGCGCTTCCACCGCCGTGGGCACCTCTGTTTTTGTCAGCGTGATTAGCACCGGCGTGGTGTTGTCGGTGGCGGGCAAGGTGATTGCGTTTGTGCCTAACGAAATCGGCAAAGCTTTGTTGCACAACGAACGCGTGAGCCAGTGAGCCGCCTTATTTACCTGCAGCGATGGATGGCGGCAGGAGTGGTCGCCCTGGCGTGTGCCGGCCAAGCGCAGGCAGGCCGGACTTGTGATGAGTCCCAGGACCTGACGCCCGCCAAGGTGGACAAGTCGATGACCTTGGCCTGGAAAACGCTGCAGGCGCTGGATGCCAGCGGTGCCAAGGTGGTAGTCATGGCTCGCGCCGGGCAGGACCTGAGCAAATACGGTGTGCGCTACTCGCACCTCGGGTTTGTGTACCGGCAGGACACCGCCGATGGCGGGCATGTGTGGCGGGTGCTGCACAAACTCAATCAGTGCGGTACCGCGGAATCCGCCATATACCGGCAAGGGCTCGGGGAGTTTTTCCTGGACGACCTCTGGCAATACGAAGCGGCCTGGGTCGCGCTCAATCCGCAAGCAGAGGCTGCGATGCTGAAAGTGTTGCTTGATGGGCCGCGGTCCCTGGTGCTGCACGAGCCGCGCTACAACATGGTCAGCTACCCGTGGTCTCAGAAGTACCAGCAGAGCAACCAGTGGGCTATTGAAACACTGGCCTTTGCGATGACGGCGGCCAGCACCGAGCCGGTGACTAGCCGCACGCAGGCGCAGACTTGGCTGCAGCGCACCGCCTATCAGCCGACGACCCTGACCATCACGCCGCTGGTTCGGCTCGGAGCCCGCATGACGAAAGCCAACGTGGCGTTTGATGACCATCCGGACGAAAAGCGTTATGCCGACCGCATCGAAACCATCACGGTGGACTCGGTGTTTACGTGGCTCAAGCGCGCCAATCTGTCTGCCGGCGCCCCCCAGGTGCAGCGCTAGCTGCTCAGGCTTCGCTGCTGCTTTGCAGGCCGGTGGCCTGCAGATCCGCGCTCAGGGCCCGGCGCTCGTCAAACACAAAGCATCCGCCTTGGTAGTGGCTTCCGTCGGTCTCCTCAAAGTACTTAAGGATCCCGCCTTCGAGCTGATAGACGTGTTCCAGACCTTCTTCGCGCATCAGGATGGCCGCTTTTTCGCAGCGGATGCCACCGGTGCAAAAGCTCACCACGGTTTTGTCTTTGAGTTCGTCCAGATGGGCACGGAAGGCGTCCGGAAACTCGGTGAACTTGGTAATACGCCAATCGATCGCGCCCTCAAAAGTGCCTTCATCGACTTCAAAGTCGTTGCGCGTATCCAGGGTGACCACCGGGCGACCGTTGTCGTCATGCCCCTGATCCAGCCAGCGCTTGACAGTAGCAGGTGCTACCGCGGGCGCGCGCCCGTCCGCGGGTTTGATGGTGGGGTGGTTCATACGGATGATTTCACCCTTCACCTTCACCAGCATTTTCTTGAACGGCTGGGTGTCTGACCAACTCTCCTTGGGCGCAATATCGGCAAACCGCGGGTCTTGCTGGAGCTGGGTGATAAAACTGCGCACATCGTCTGCCGGCCCGGCGAGGAACATATTGATGCCTTCCTCGGCCAAGAGAATGGTGCCTTTGAGCTGCAGGTCCTGGGCGCGGCCCAGCAAAACCTCGCGCAAAGCGGCTGCGTCGGGCAGCGGGACGAATTTGTAGGTGGAGATGTTCAGTACGGTGTTCACCGCCTGATTTTAATTGCCCAGGTTCGGGCCAGACGCATCCGGCAGTTGGAGCTGGACTTTGATCCACTCCTTGGCGCTCTGGCTGTCGGCAAAAACGCGGGAGGCGATCACTCCGTCCAGCAAGCTTTCAAACCGGCTGCGCAGCAATGAGGCGCCTTCCACGTGCGGAGCAATCACAAAGGCCACCGCTTGAAGACGGGAGCCTGCAGGGCGGTTGGCGTAGTCCGCGCGGGTTTGGGCATAGATGTCCGGCCCGTAGACCAGCGTGTCATGCATGTGATTGATGATGCCCCAAGGGCCGGCCGCGTTCAGGGTGGGGACCTGCGCCTTCATTTGGGCAGCTATCAGGGCCCGCATTTCGGCGTTCCAGTCGCCGTGCATGTGAGCAATCAGCATGCCTGGGGCGATCTCCACCAAAGCGGATCCATGTGGACTGAATAAACGGCGGGTCACGGGGTTTGAGGGACTTTTTCCGGGTTGGCAATACGTAGCTCGCATTGTGGCGCAGATGCAAACCCTTCTCCAAGGTCTGCCGCCAATCGAAAACTACAATGACCGGATGTTTGTACACCTGCGCCTTCACACTGAGTTTTCTGTCGTCGACGGAACCACCCGCATCGACGATGTCATCAAAATGGCGGCCAAAGACGGTCAGCCCGCGCTGGCCATTACGGACCTGAACAACCTGTTCGGAGCGATCAAGTTCTACAAAGGTGGCCGTGGAAAAGGTGTGAAGCCGGTCATAGGCGCAGAAATCATTCTCGAAGGCCTGGGTGGCGACGCCACAGCCGTCACCCGCATCATTTTGCTGGTGCAAAACAAGCAGGGCTACCTGAACATCTCGGAGCTGATTGCACGCGCATTCACGCAAAACGTGGTGAAGAACCAGGCCGTCATCAAGATGGCGTGGCTCAAAGAGCTCAACGAAGGCTTGATTGCGCTCTCAGGCGCACAAGCCGGGCCGGTGGGCCAAGCGCTGGTGCAGGGCGACACTGCACGGGCGCACGATGTGGCGCTGCAGTTGGCGGGTGTTTTCCCCCACCGCTTTTACATCGAGCTGCAGCGTGCAGGTCGCGCGGATGATGAGGCGCATGTGGTCGCTGCGGTGAAGCTGGCGGCCCGCATGAAGCTGCCGGTGGTGGCGACCCACCCCATCCAGTTCGCCGAGCAGGACGACTTCGAGGCCCACGAAGCCCGCATTTGTATTGCCGATGGCGAGATCCTGAGCAACCCCAAGCGCGTACGCCGCTTCACCCGCGAGCAGTATTTCAAGAGCGCCGCCCAGATGGAGGAGCTGTTTGCCGATATCCCCTCGGCAATCGCCAACACGATTGAAATTGCCAAACGCTGCAGCCTGACGCTGGTGCTGGGCAAGCCGCAGTTGCCCGCCTTCCCGACCCCCGAAGTCAACGGGCAGCGCATGACGCCCGAAGAGTATTTCCGCTACGCCTCGTTTGAAGGGTTGAACGAGCGCATGGTGCACCTCTACCCCAACGAACAGGAGCGTACCGCCGAGATGCCGCGCTATGTAGAGCGCTTGGAGTTCGAGCTGGGCACTATTTTGAAAATGGGTTTTCCCGGTTACTTTTTGATCGTGGGCGACTTCATTAACTGGGCCAAGAACAACGGTTGCCCGGTGGGCCCGGGGCGCGGCTCCGGTGCCGGCTCGCTGGTGGCGTATGCACTCAAGATTACCGACTTGGACCCCCTGCGCTACAACCTGCTGTTTGAGCGGTTTTTGAACCCGGAGCGGGTGTCCATGCCCGACTTCGATATCGACTTTTGCCAGACCAACCGCAACCTGGTGATCGACTATGTGAAAGACAAATACGGCAAAGACGCCGTGAGCCAGATTGCCACCTTCGGTACCATGGCTGCCCGCGGTGTGGTGCGCGATGTGGGGCGCGTGCTGGACATGAGCTACACCTTCTG
>DGQR01000136.1:4147-4724 GCA_002390825.1 Rhodoferax sp. UBA4409 | reverse complement strand
GTGGGGGTGTTCAAGCTCTGACTTTTGCGAGAGTCTGGGTGCTTGGCCGAGCGTTTGGGCGGCAGCGCGTTTTGCTCCGTGTCCCCCGCCCGCTGCGCGGGCTCCTCCTTGACCTGCGCAAAACGCACTGCCGCCCAAACGCTCTCTGTTAATCGCAGTGAGCGCCCAGCCGACTCAACTCAGAGCTCACAAGCAACATCAATTCAAGCTGTTTTCCAGCGCCGCCAACTGCTGGGCTGCCTCATAGGCTTGCAGTGCTTCGATCACATCGTCCAAATCACCTTCCATCGCGCGGTCCAGCTTGTACAGCGTCAGGTTGATGCGGTGGTCGGTCAGCCGGCCTTGCGGGTAGTTGTAAGTGCGGATGCGGTCGCTGCGGTCGCCGCTGCCTACCAGGCTCTTGCGCTCGGCCGCGTCTTTGGCGGCACGCTCGGAGCGGTCTTTCTCGTGGATGCGGGCGGTCAGCACCTTCAGGGCCTGGGCCTTGTTGCTGTGCTGGCTGCGGCCATCCTGGCACTCGGCCACGATGCCGGTGGGAATGTGCGTGATACGCACCGCCGAGTCGGTCTTGTTGATG
>DGQR01000136.1:0-4078 GCA_002390825.1 Rhodoferax sp. UBA4409 | reverse complement strand
GCCACCGGCGCCGCTGGCGCGATAGGTGTCGATGCGCAAGTCCGACGGATTGATTTTGATGGCCTCCGCCTCGTCCTGCTCGGCCAGCACCGCAATCGTGCAGGCGCTGGTGTGAATGCGGCCTTGGGTTTCGGTGGCTGGCACTCGCTGCACCCGGTGGCCGCCTGATTCGAACTTGAGCATGCCGTAGGCACCGCAGGAGCCCGCGCTGGTGGTGGTGCTGCCTTCAATGCGCAGCACCACTTCCTTGTAGCCACCCAGCTCGCTTTCAGACGCGCTCATGATCTCGGTGCGCAAGCCCTTGGCGTCGCAGTAGCGGGTGTACATGCGGGCCAGATCCGCGGCGAACAGGGCGGATTCGTCACCGCCTGTACCGGCTCGGATTTCCACAAACGCAGGGCGTGCATCGTCCGGGTCCTTGGGCAACAACATCCGCTGCAGCTCGGCCTCTAACTGGGCCATCTCGGCAGTGGCACCGTCAATTTCCTCCTGCGCCATGGCGAGCATGTCATCATCGCCCGCCGCATCACCCAGCATCTCTTGGCCCGTGGCCAGATCGGCCTCGCGCTGCTGAAAGCGCTCCCAACGCCCCGCCACGGCCGCCACATCGGTGTGCTCGCGCGACAGTTTGAGGAACTGCTCCATGTCTTTCATGATGTCCTCGCGCGAGAGCAAAAATTCCAGCTCCCCTTGGCGGTCTTTGTACTTGGCAAGCTGTTGGCGGAGAAACGGTTTCATGAGAGTGCAATCTGGAAGTCGGGTTACGCAACGCCGGTAAGGTCCAAGTCGAAGCGAAAAAACAAAATGTGGCTGTTAAAGCCCCCCTCTCGCCCTCTGGGGGAGAGGGGTTGGGGGAGTGTGGGCGTCCGCGCAGCTAACGCTTGTTCCGCAAGAAAAAGTGCGAAATCGCGTTGCCCGCCCGTTCGCGTGCTGCAGCGTCCCCGGCATGCAGCTCTGCCATGGCGCCATGCAGCATCTTCTGGCTTAGGCCTTTGGCCAGGGCTTCGAGCACTGCGTCCACATCTTCGCCCTTGGCCAACATCTTGCGGGCGCGGGCCAGTTCCATGGCGCGCCATTCTTCGGCTTGGGCGTTGAGCTGCTGGATCAGCGGCACGGCGCTGCGCTGGTCCACCCAGTGCATAAAGCTTTGTACCCCGGCGTCCACAATGGCTTCCGCCTGGGCCACGGCGGCTTGGCGGTTGGCTTGGGCGGTTTGCACCACGCCGGCCAGGTCATCCACGGTGTAGAGGTACACATCGCCCAGCGCTTTGACTTCGGGCTCTATGTCGCGCGGCACCGCGAGGTCGACCATGAACATCGGGCGGTGCTTGCGTTTTTTCAGCGCCCGCTCCACCGCGCCCAAGCCGATGATGGGCAGCGTGCTGGCGGTGCAGCTGATGACAGCGTCAAACTCGTGCAGCCGCTCGGGCAAATCTGCCAGGCGCATGACCTCGCCGCCAAAGCGGCTGGCCAGCTTTTCGCCCCGCTCTAGCGTGCGGTTGGCAATCGCGATGGCTTTGGGATTCTTGGCCGCAAAGTGCGTAGCGCAGAGCTCAATCATTTCGCCCGCACCCACAAACAGTACCTTCACCTTGGCCAGGTCTTCAAACAAATTACCAGCCAGGCGCACGGCGGCAGCGGCCATGCTGATGCTGTGCGCGCCGATCTCGGTGGAGGTGCGCACCTCTTTGGCGACTGCGAACGAGCGTTGGAAGAGCTGGGAGAGCGTGGTGCCCAAAGCGCCTGCCTCGTCAGCGACTCGCACCGCGTCTTTGAGCTGTCCCAGGATTTGCGGCTCGCCCAGCACCATGCTGTCCAGGCCACTGGCCACGCGGAAGGCATGGCGGGCGGCTTCCTGGTCTTCCAGGCGGTAGGTGTGGGAGCGCAGTTCGTTGGCGGAGATGCCGCCGCTCTGGGCCAGCCAGGCGAGGGTGTGGTCTAGCGCAGCTTCATCGCCGGCACAGTAGATTTCGGTGCGGTTGCAGGTGGAGACGATGGCCGCTTCCGGGGGGCGTGCCATGCTCTGGCGCAGGCCGTGGAGCTGCGGTGCGATCTGGTCACTGGCGAACGCAAACCGGCCCCGCATATCCAGCGGTGCGGTGGTGTGATTGATGCCTAATGCCCAGACTGCCATATGTTTAGACGCCGATTATAAAATCCAGCGTCCACCCACCCCGCCAAAGCCGCGATTGGCCTTTGCAATGACCGCCATGGGCCCACTCGATCTCCTGAACCACCTGTTGAATTTTGCGGCCCCCGCCTTGTTCGTGGGTTTGCTGTTGGCCCTTCTGGCGCCACTTTTGTATAAAAAAGTGCCGCTAGCGCACGGTTTACGTGCGCAGGTAGCTATCAATTTTGTAGCGGGTCTGGTCGCCTTGGTGGGTGGGCTCGTGTTCTTCGGGCGTGACGGCAAGATGCTCAGCTATGCCGCCATGGTGCTGGCCTGTGCCGCCAGCCAGTGGTGGGCCATACGCCGCTGACCCTGGCCCGCAAATTTTTGGAGCTCTATGCCCTCTCGTTTCAAAGCCGTCCTGTTTGACCACGACGGCACCCTGGTCGAATCTGAAGCGGTGCACCACGCGATTTGGAATCAAGTGCTACAGCCTTATGGCGTTCAGATTCCGGTGGAGTTGTTCATGGCGGACTTCTCAGGTGTGCCCGCCATCACCAACGGCCATGACATCAAGAAGCGCTATGCGTTGGCCCCGGAAGCCGCCGAACTGGCGGATACCAAAAACGGCATGACGGCCGAATACCTCGCCACCCACGCCTTCCCGCTGATGCCCGGTGTGCGCGAATCATTGACCCGTTTGAACGCAGCGGGCCTGCGTAAGGGCGTGGTCACCGGGGCACGCATGTTCGCCATTGCCTCCACTTTGCGCTCACACGCGCTGGAGCCGGAGTTTGAGATCGTGATTTCTGCGGACGAGGTCGTCCATAGCAAGCCGGCGCCTGAGTGCTACTTGCTCGCCTTGGAAAAGATGGGCTTGCAGGCCCATGAAGCAGTGGCCTTTGAGGACACTGAGCACGGCGTCGCCTCGGCGGTCGCTGCGGGGCTGGCCTGTGTGGCGATACCCACCGCCATGTCTGCGGTGCAGGACTTCAGCGCCGCCACGGTGGTGGTGCCCGACATGGCGTCTGCGGTCGATTGGGTGTTGAGTCGCTAAGGCGGACAGCGCCTGTTCAGCCTTTGAAAAGGCGGCTGATCACGCCTTCTTTGCGCATGGCGCGTATGGTTTGATCGATGGCAGGGATGTGCGCTACCAGCGGAGAGTGGTTGCCCACACAAATTTTCACTTCTTCTGTCGCCAAAGTCACAGGAAGCATTTTTACCTCGGACTCCAATCCGGACGCGCTGATGGCCATATTCGTGGGTACCTCCACATCTACCAAGGCATCGATGCGGCCTGCCAGAAGCAAACGGAATGCGGCTTCCCTCGTGGGGCTGCTGTGGAGATTGCGGTGATCAGCGAGCACCGATTGCGCCCATTCGTTTCCCAGCACATACGCGAGTTTCAGAGGGGCGAGGTCGGAGAGCGATGAGAGCTTCTGAAAGCTTGCCCATTGCGGGTTGCGAGCCGATACAAAGGCGCCTAGCCGGGCCTGCCTCAGCCACTCTTCCGTGGGAACGGTGTAGCCGGCCCGCTCCGGGGTGTAGGCGCCCAGGAGGGCATCGGCGTCCCCACTGCGCACCATGGCTTGCGCCCGCGCCCACGGAAAGCCCTGGTGGGTCACCGAGAGCTTCAGGCGTTTGTTGAGTAATTCGTCAATCACGCGGACCGAGCCGCCTTTTAAAACACCGTTTTCGGTGTACGAAAGGGGCGGGAGTGGATCCCCATAGACAAAAATGAAAGGCCGTTCGTTTTGGGCAGAGGCAGGCCTCCAGAGGCTCCAGAGCCCCAGCGGCAAGCAACGCAGCGCCAAGCGCCTGCCGATGCGCGAGACATCCGTTGTTTGATTCAGGAGCGTGTGGTGGGCCATGGCCCACGGAGTCTATGTGGAACCGGTCTTGTTGGAAATAGTCCCTGTTCCCTGTCGCTCAAGCAGGGCTGAACAAATCCACCCGGTCGGTGATGAT
>DGQR01000076.1 GCA_002390825.1 Rhodoferax sp. UBA4409 | reverse complement strand
CCGTGCTGCAAGTCAAACGACAGCACATGGCTCGCGCCACTTTGCGCAGCAGCGGCAACGATGAGCGCATCCCAATACGGCAGGCCGAAACGGGCTTCCACGCCCCAGGCGGTTTCCACGGTCTGGTGGTCAATCTGCCAGGGCTGCCAGAGCTGATAGCGGCGCAGCTTGGCGCGTGCGTCGCCCTGCGGCATGGCGAAATGGCGGGTGGCACCCACGTAATAGGCGTTGAGCACCTGCGTACTCAAGCGCCCTGCCCTGCGTTGCCACAAGGCTTGGAGCCATTCGCGGACGCGGGTTTGGCGAGCTGCGTCAAACGCATCGTCAGCAGCCAACAGCACGTTGGTGTCCACAAAGACGATGGCGCCAGATGTGTCGAGCGGGCTAGCCATTGTTCAGGTCCCGCGCCGGATAAGCCTTGCCACCCGAGCTGAAGCTGGAGGTATCCGCCACCCAATCGCGCTGGGCGCGGGCATAGGCGTCGTCGTGCTGCATCTTCTCGGTCAACATCTCGCCCACCAGCCGCGACACACTGGTATTGCGCCGCGCCGCCTCGATCCGCACCCATTCCAGGGTGGCGTCTTCAACGGTGATGGTGACGTTTTTCATCGCGTATGCAGTTTACACGAAATTCGTGCTGCACGAATTTCGTGTTTATTTTAACCTACCGGTGACACTCAGGGAGTAACCCAGCGCGCCCCTCGTGCTTCAGCTCGGATGCGTCCGAATGAATTCCGAGGCCGTATATTGCTCACAGATGACTTTTGCACCGGAGTTGGCGCTATTTGCCACCGTGCCAGGTCCGTTGGAAACACTGAAAATTGGGGCCACCACATGCTGCTAAAAGCCTTTGTCGCTCTGCTATTGATGCTGGGGATGCCCACCAAGGGCACCGCAGAGCCAGCAGCCGCCACCACGATCGTGCTGGCCGGGGAAGACGACTGGCCTCCTTACAGCTTTGCAGACAAACGCTCGCTTGGCGCGGGACACGAACCCACCGGCTTTAGCCCCCGGTTGATACGGGCGGCGTTCGCCAGCCAAGGCGTCAATGTGCGGTTTATCTCCGTGCCGTTTTCCCGGTGCATGCGATTGGCACTCACAGACCAGGTGGCAGGCTGCTTCAATGCCAGCATCACCAATGAAAACCGGAACGATTACATCTGGCACTCGCCCCCGATGTTCAAAGAAGAGCTGTCGATCTTTGGTGCGCCAAGCAACGACGCCACCCCGCTGACTCTGGCAGACCTGCGGGGCAAAAATGTCGCCATCACCAACGGCTACACCTACCCCAGCGCCTTTGTGAACGATTCACGCATCAGCAAGTTCCCTGCGAATTCTGACGACAACCTCATTCAAATGTTTTTGAGCAAGCGCGTGGACTATGTAGTCATGAATCGCACTCCGGGCTGGCTGCGGATCGATGCCACCGACGCAGCGCGTGGCCGACTGGTGCACCGGGGCGCCTTGTCCGTCGATGAGTTCTGGATCGCTTTTTCGAAAAAGTACCCGGGAGCGCAACAGGCGTCTGACACCTTCGGCAAGGGCCTGACCCAGATGCGCAACAACGGAAGCTACCAAGCCATGCTGGACGAGTTCCGCAAGCAGGTGAAATTCCGTTAAGAGGCGATCAAAAGCCTCTGTGGTGTAGCAGCGGCTCGCGCATGCGGGCGCTTAGAGGCAGGGGTACACCGTCCCCAGCGCATTCACCACCACCAGCTGCACCGGCATATCGGCCTCGTAGAGGTCGGCGTTGCGTTTGAGCTCGGTGGTGTACAGGCTCTTGGCCATGCTGGGCTCCAGGCGGCGGCCATTGAGGCAGATGCTGGCGCTGGCACCGGCGCGCACGGCTTGGGTGTGGGCCTCAAGCGCGCCTTCCATGACACCGACCAGGTAGTAGTCGGTATAGGTGCTGCCTTGTTTTTCCGTCTTCTCCAAGGCCCGCATTTCGCGGATGGTCATGGCTTGGGCCGCAGAGGCCGCGGCAAGGCCCAGCGCGAAGCACGCAGCGGCTTGCCGCAGCGTGGAAAAGGTGTGAGGGGTATGAAGTGTGGTGCGCATAGGGCTTGGTCGTCCTGATGCGCCCATTCTTACTTCAATCGCATTTCCGCCGCACGTGCATGGGCTTGCAAGCCCTCGCCGTGGGCCAGCACCGAGGCAATCTGCCCCAACGCTTGGGCTCCCTGCTCGCTCACCTCAATGAGGCTGCTGCGCTTCTGGAAGTCGTACACCCCAAGCGGGCTGCTGAAACGCGCGGTACCGCTGGTGGGCAGCACGTGGTTGGGGCCAGCGCAATAGTCGCCCAGGCTCTCAGACGTATAGGCGCCCAAAAAGATGGCACCGGCGTGCTTGAGCAAAGGCTCCCATTTGTGCGGGTCGTTGCTGGAGACTTCCAGGTGCTCGGGCGCGATGCGGTTGCTGATCTCGCAGGCCTCTTCCATGCTGCGGGTCTGAATCAGCGCGCCACGGCCGGTGAGGCTCTTGGCGATGATCTCGGCGCGGGGCATTTCAGGCAGCAAGCGGTTGATGCTCTGTTGCACTTGCTCGATATAGGCAGCATCCGGGCACAGCAGGATGCTTTGCGCCAGCTCGTCGTGCTCGGCCTGGCTGAACAAATCCATGGCCACCCAGTCCGGCGGTGTAGTGCCGTCGGCCAGCACCAGAATCTCGCTAGGGCCGGCAATCATGTCGATGCCCACGGTGCCAAACACGCGGCGCTTGGCAGCGGCCACGTAGGCGTTGCCGGGGCCGGTGATTTTGTGGACGGCGGGGATGGTGGCGGTGCCATAGGCCAATGCGGCCACCGCTTGCGCGCCGCCGATGGTGAAGGCGCGGGTCACGCCGGCCACATAGGCGGCGGCCAGTACCAAAGCATTCTTCTCGCCCTTGGGCGTAGGCACCACCATGATGATTTCGCCGACCCCTGCTACGTGGGCGGGAATGGCGTTCATCAACACGCTGCTGGGATAAGCCGCTTTGCCGCCGGGCACATAAATGCCCACACGGTCCAACGGTGTGACCTTTTGGCCCAAGAGCGTGCCGTCTTCGTCGCGGTAGGTCCAGCTCTCGCCGGAGGCTTTCTTTTGTGCTTCGTGATAACTGCGCACGCGCTTTGCGGCGGCCTCCAGCGCAGCGCGCTGGTCGGCGGGAATGCTGTCGAATGCCGCTTTGAGCTCGGCTTGGGTCAGCTCCAGCGCCTTCATGTCGGTGGCGCTCAGGCCATCGAAACGGGCGGTGTACTCCAGCACAGCTGCATCGCCCCGCTGCTGCACGTCGGCCAGGATGTCGGCAACGCGCTGCTCGATGGCGGCATCGGTGTCCGCAGACCAATGCAGGCGCGCCTTGAAGTCAGCCTCAAAAGTGGCGCTAGCGCTTGATAAACGTGCGGGAGCAGCTACAAAAGTCATAGCAATTGGGTTTCCGGAGTTACTGGCCTACGGCGCCGGCAAAGGCGTCGATGATCTTGCGGATAGGTTCTTGTTTGAGCTTGAGCGCAGCTTGATTCACCACCAAGCGGGAACTGATGTCCATGATGCGCTCTACCTCGACGAGGTGATTGGCCTTGAGGGTGTTGCCGGTGGAGACCAGATCCACAATCGCGTCGGCCAGGCCGACCAGGGGCGCCAGCTCCATGCTGCCGTAGAGCTTGATCAAATCCACGTGCACGCCCTTGCTGGCGAAAAACTCGCGGGCAATCGCCACGTACTTGGTAGCTACCTTGAGCCGCGAGCCCTGCTTGACGGCAGACGCGTAGTCAAAGTCGGCACGCACCGCCACGCTGATGCGGCACTTGGCGATCTGCAAATCTAGCGGCTGGTACAGGCCTTGGCTACCGTGCTCTAGCAGCGTATCTTTGCCGGTGATGCCCAGGTCGGCGCCGCCGTATTGCACATAGGTGGGCACGTCGGTCGCGCGCACCACCAGCACGCGCACGTTGGGCTGATTGGTGTCCAGAATCAGCTTGCGGGACTTCTCGGGGTCGTCCAGTACCTCAATGCCAGCGGCTTTGAGCAGCGGCACGGTTTCTTCAAAAATGCGGCCTTTGGACAGGGCCAGGGTGATCATGTCTGCGCTCATGGCGGGCTCTCGGAGTTGCGTGCGCCTCAGGCGGACTGGGCTGCCCATTCGGTGGGCGAGAAAGTTTTCATCGACAAGGCGTGCACCTCGTCGGTTTGCATGCGGTTGCCCAAGGTGGCGTACACCAAGCGCTGACGCTGGACGAGGCGTTTGCCTTCGAATTCGGGCGACACGATGGTGGCGTACCAGTGGCGGCCATCGCCTTCGAGCGCGCAATGGTCACAGGCGAGGCCTGCGGTGATAAGGGCTTGGAGTTGGTCTGCGGTCATAAGAATTTCAGCTGCGGATTTTGTAGCCGCTGCGCAGCAGTTGAAGGGCAATCAGGCTCACCACCACGGTGGCGCCGCCGACGACAGCAAGGCTCATCCACGGGGACACGTCGCTGATGCCAAAGAAGCCGAAGCGGAAGCCGTCGATCATGTAGAAAAACGGGTTGAAGTGGCTCACACCTTGCCAGAACGCGGGCAAGGAATGGATGGAATAAAACACGCCGCTCAAAAACGTCATGGGCATGACCACAAAGTTCTGGAAAGCGGCCAGCTGGTCGAACTTCTCGGCCCACAAGCCGGCAATCAGCCCCAGCGCAGCCATCAGGGTCGCGCCCAGAATGGCGAACACCAGAATCCACACCGGCGCTGCATAGCTCATGGGGGTGAAGAAAGCCGCCACCACGAACACGCCGAGCGCCACCACCAAACCGCGAATCACGGCGGCACCCACGTAGGCTACAAACCAGTTGAAATACGACAGCGGAGTAAGCAGCAAGAACACCAGATTGCCCATGACCTTGCTCATGATGAGCGAGGACGAACTGTTGGCAAACGCGTTTTGCAGCAGGCTCATCATCGCCAAGCCGGGCACCAGAAAGGCGGTGTAACTGACCTGGTCATACACCTTCACATGGCTCTCCAGCGCATGGCCGAAGATCAGCAGGTACAACATGGCCGTGAGCACCGGCCCGGCGATCGTTTGTGCCGCAACTTTCCAGAAGCGAAGAGTCTCTTTGTAGAGCAGGGTTTGCCAGCCGTTCATGCGTGCGCTCCTTGCTTGTTCATGATGTCAAGGAACACATCTTCCAGATCCGCTTTGCGGATCTCAACGTCTTCCACCGTGACGCCGGCTTGGCGCACCGCTGCAAGGTAGTTTTCGATCTCGAGCGCGTTGTTCGCAGGCAGCTGGACGATACGACCGGTGATACGGGCCCGTGCAGCCAACTCAGCCGGCAATGCATCGGCCGTCTTGAAACGCAGCACATTGCTGCTGGCGGCCTTGAGCAGATCGCTGGTTTTATCCAACGCCACAATGCGGCCGGTCTTGAGCATGGCAATGCGCCCGCACAAGGCTTCGGCCTCTTCCAGGTAGTGGGTAGTGAGCAGCACCGTGCTGCCCTGTTTGTTGAGATTGGCGACAAACTGCCACAACGTCTGGCGCAACTCCACATCCACACCCGCAGTGGGCTCGTCCAACACGATGACGGGGGGTTTGTGCACCAAGGCCTGCGCCACCAGCACACGGCGTTTCATGCCGCCGGAGAGTTGGCGCATGTTGGCGTTGGCCTTATCGGCCAAGCCCAGGCCTTCCAGCAGCTCATCCACCCAAGCGTCGTTACTTCGCAGACCGAAATAGCCGGACTGGATGCGCAGCATTTCGCGCACATTAAAAAACGGATCAAACACCAGCTCCTGGGGCACTACGCCGAGTTTGCGGCGGGCATCGGCATAGTCGGTCTGTACATCGCTGCCCAGCACTTGCACATGGCCACTGGTGGGGCGGGACAAGCCGGCCAGCATACTGATCAGGGTGGTTTTGCCCGCTCCGTTGGGGCCGAGGAGACCAAAAAATTCGCCCTCTTCGATGTTGAGACTGACGTTATCGACTGCCTTGAAGGTGGAGCCTTTCGGCCCCTTGGGCGAGGGATACGTCTTGGAGATGGATTGGAAGGAGATGGCGGGCATAAAGAACCCGCGATTTTACGCTGCCGGTCTCAGGCGGGCTTGAGCAGAGCGTCAATCCCGTACAGGGCGGCCAGATCACGCAAACGGGCCGGAAGCTTTTGCACGGCAAACATCTTGCCGGCCTTGGCGCACTCGCGCCGCAGCTCCAGCAAGACGGCCAGCGCAGATGAGTCGAAGCGCTGCAAACGCTCGCCGTCGACCACCACCGTACTGGCCTCGTGCTGCAGCCCATCTCGCAGTTCGGACAAACAGGCTGGTGCGACCTCATGGGTCATGGTGGCAGGCAGCTTGAGCACATCAGCCTTTCTTGGCGTTCGCCTTGTTTTGTTCAGCCAGGGCATCGATCAGTCCATCGACGCCTTTCGCATTGATCTGCTGGGCAAATTGGCTGCGATACGTTTCGACCAGCCACACACCCAACACATTCAGGTTGTAAATCTTCCAGCCGGCACCGACACCCGGGGTCTTTTCCAAACGGTAGTCCAGCTGGATGGGATCACCCTTGCCTTTAATTTCGGTACGAACCACCACTTCTTTATCCTCAGGCGCAGCGCGCAGAGGTTTCATGGCAATACTTTGGTCGCTGACTTGCGCCAATGCACCGGCATAAGTGCGGACCAACAGGGTTTTGAACTCTTCTTGCAAGCGCTTTTGCTGCTCGGGGCTCGCCTGGCGCCAACCGGGTCCGACGGCGGAAGCTGTCATGCGCTGGAAGTTCACATTGGGCATGATGCGCGAATCTACCAAGGCCACAATTTTGCTGGTGTCGCCCGCACGCAATGTCTTGTCGGCTTTGATGGTGTCCAACACATCAACCGAGAGGCGTTTGATCAGGGCATCGGGAGCCTCGTCATCCGCATGGACGGGGCTGCTGACCAAACCACCCAAGGCTGCAATCACCACCAATGCGCCACTTAAAAAACCACGTTTTTTCAACATTACTCTTTTCCTCAAACAGTGCCAGATTATCGTTTTTGCGAGACGCCACCCACAGAGACGACTACGACCTTACGGCTCCGAGGGTTCCTCGTCGGGGGGATTACCGTCATACACCTGATAACGCTGGCGCTGCAAATACGCATCACGGGTAAACGAGTAGCGATCAAGCGCGGCACCACTCACGACATCTTCAGCCCCCAGAAAACCTGCTCGTGTATCGACCAGATCGACCACCGTGAGTCCGGTACGGGTTGCTTCGTCGCCCAATTGGTTCACCAGATTACCGCGGTTGTCGATCGGCAAGGCGCCCACCTCGCGCAATGTGTAGGGCCCCAGCAGGGGCAACACCACATAAGGACCGGCACCGACGCCCCATCGCCCCAGCGTGATGTTGAAGTTTGCAGGATGTTTTTCAATATTCAAGTCACTGGCCACATCGACCAAGCCACCGAGGCCCAGTGTGCTGTTGATCATCACCCGCCCAACGCTGTCACCAAACGCCTGACCACGCAATTGCAACGCGTTGTTGACGGCAGACCAGACATCATCCAGGTTTGCGAAAAAATTCTTGATGCCGGTGCGCCCTAGGGCGGGCACGGTGTTGACATAAGCCGTCGCCACAGGCTTGAGCACGGCGCGGTCCACCGCGTCGTTGAAGCCAAACACGGTGCGATTGATGGACTCCAAGGGGTCGCGCGGATCAGGGTTGGCAACCGTGGCGCAGCCTTGGAGCAAAGCCACCAGGGTGATGCCCAGCATCCAGCGGATCGTGGGGCGCATCATGGTGCCTCTTTGGCGGATGGGCCGTCCGCCGCTTTGCTGTACAGGAACTGACTGATCAGGTTCTCCAACACCACCGCGCTTTGGGTAGTGCTGATGACATCGCCCGCCGCAAGGTTAGCGCTGTCAGCACCGGCTTCAATGCCGATGTACTGCTCGCCGAGCAAACCGCTGGTCAATATCTTGAGCGAGCTGTCTTTGGGGAATACGAACTGCTTATCCATCGACAGATTTACCTTGGCCTGGAAGGTTTTGTCATCAAACCCGATGGACTCCACCCGACCGACCACGACACCCGCGCTTTTGACGGCCGCTTTGGGCTTGAGGCCCCCGATGTTGTCGAACTTGGCCGTCACGGCGTAGCCTTTGTCGACACTGAGGCTCAACAAATTGGCGGACTGCAGTGCCAGAAACACCAACGCCAAGGCACCGAGCAAGACAAACAAGCCCACCCACACATCATTTTTTGAACGCTGCATTTTCCCCCCTCAAATACTGAACATCATGGCCGTCAGGACAAAGTCCAAGGCCAACACGGTAAGCGATGCAACCACCACAGTCCGGGTCGTGGCACGGGCCACTCCCTCGGGTGTCGGCTGCGCTTCAAAACCCTGCAACAAGGCGATAAAGCTCACGGCAAAACCAAACACTACGCTCTTGAGCACCCCATTGCCAACGTCAACCCAGGCATCCACACCGCTTTGCATCTGGCTCCAGAATGCGCCGGAATCGATCCCGATCATGGGCACACTGACCACCCAGCCCCCCAGCACGCCTACGGCACTGAAAATGGCCGCAAGGATAGGCATGGCAATGACAGCCCCCCAAAACCGAGGCGCCAAAATACGGGCCACCGGGTCGACTGCCATCATCTCCATGGCGCTGAGCTGCTCACCCGCCTTCATCAGGCCGATTTCTGCGGTGAGCGAAGTGCCCGCGCGGCCGGCAAACAACAGCGCGGTCAGCACCGGGCCGAACTCTCGCACCAAACTCAAGCTGATCAGCATACCCACTGAGTCTGCAGCGCCAAAGCGCTGCAAGCCATAGTAGTACTGCAAGCCCATCACGAAGCCCACAAAAACGCCCGACACCGCAATGATGGCCAGCGAGTAGTTGCCCATGAAGTGAATCTGGTCGCGCAACAACGCCGGACGGCGCAACACCGCCCCCAAGGAGGCGACCAAGCGGAAGAACAAGCGGGCACCCGCACCCGCGTCCGCCAGCTTGCTGCGCACGGCATAGCCCAATTCAGCCGGTTGTAAGAACTTCATGAAGGGGCCCCGACAGAAAAATCCGCATCCACAGGGGCTGCGGGGTAATGGAAGCGCACCGGACCTTCGGGGAGCGCATTCACGAACTGATGGACCAAGGGATCGACACTGTCACGCACCTCTTGGGGCGTGCCTTGTGCCGCAATTTTGCCGTTGGCCAAAATAATGACCTGGTCTGCGATGTGGAAGGTTTCTTCCAGATCGTGCGACACCACAATGCTGGTCAGGCCCATGGCATCGTTGAGTTGACGGATCAGGCGGGCAGCGGTACCCAATGAAATCGGGTCTAAACCTGCAAACGGTTCGTCATACATCACCAACTCAGGGTCCAAGGCGATGGCGCGTGCCAGCGCGACGCGGCGCGCCATGCCGCCGGACACTTCTGAAGGCATCAAGTCCCGGGCGCCCCGCAGGCCCACCGCATTGAGCTTCATCAGCACGATGTCGCGGATCAAGGCCTCGGGTAATTCGGTGTGCTCACGCAGCGGAAAGGCCACGTTGTCAAACACGCTCAAGTCAGTGAACAAGGCACCAAACTGAAACAGCATGCCCATGCGCCGGCGGGCTGCATACAGCTCCGCGGTGTTCATCCGGGTGATGTCCTGGCTGGCACCCTCGCCCGGAGCACCATGCAAAAGCACTTGCCCGCCTTGAGCGCGGTATTGCCCGCCGATCAAGCGAAGCACGGTGGTTTTTCCGCCTCCTGAGGCCCCCATCAGCGCAGTGACCTTGCCACGAGGGACGGTCAGGCTGATGCCGTCGAGAATGCGACGCTCCCCATACCCGAAGGAGACGTTGTTCAATTCAACCAGAGCTGTAGAAGATGTTGGAGCCATAAAGCAAGAAGGCCGGGATGTGCCCGGCCTTGGAATGATAAGGGGGAAAACCCTTATTAGCGTGGCAGGTCGGAAAAGCCCATCAGGAACTCATCCACCGCACGGGCTGCTTGACGGCCTTCACGGATCGCCCAGACCACCAACGATTGGCCGCGGCGGATGTCGCCAGCGGCAAACACTTTGGGCACATTGGTCGCGTAGCCACCGGTAAAGTCGGTCGTTGCTTTTGCGTTTCCACGCGCGTCCTTGTCGATACCGAAGGACTCCAGCACGGTCGCCACCGGGTTCACAAAGCCCATGGCCAGCAACACGAGGTCGGCCTTGAGTACTTTTTCCGTGCCGGGCACATCGACCAACTTGCCGTCTTTGAATTCGACTTGCACGGTTTTGAGACCCGTGACCTTGCCTTTTTCGCCGATGAACTCTTTGGTCGAGATGGAGAACACACGCTCGCAACCTTCTTCATGGCTGGAGCTGGTGCGCAGCTTCAGCGGCCAGTAAGGCCAGGTCATGGGGCGGTTTTCTTCGGCCGGTGGCTCAGGCATCACCTCGAACTGGGTCACGCTGACCGCGCCATGGCGGTTGGAGGTGCCTACACAGTCAGAGCCGGTGTCACCACCGCCGATGACGATGACATGCTTGCCGTCAGCGCGCAGCTGGTTCTTGAGCTTGTCGCCGGCGTTGACCTTGTTT
>DGQR01000055.1:257-5595 GCA_002390825.1 Rhodoferax sp. UBA4409 | reverse complement strand
TCTGAAGTCAAGGAAATGGAAGTCCGCGGTCGCAACTTGTCGGAAGGTGTGCCGCGCAGCTTCACGATCTCGTCCAACGAAATCCTGGAAGCACTGACGGACCCGTTGAACAACATCGTCTCGGCCGTCAAGAATGCTTTGGAGCAAACCCCGCCTGAGTTGGGTGCAGACATTGCGGACCGCGGCATGATGCTGACCGGTGGTGGCGCCTTGTTGCGCGACTTGGACCGTTTGTTGGCCGAGGAAACCGGCTTGCCGGTGTTGGTGGCTGAAGATCCGCTGACCTGCGTGGTCCGCGGTTGTGGCATTGCGTTGGAACAGATGGAGCGCTTGGGTTCCATTTTCACCAGCGAATAATCTTCACTTATCCCGGACACAGCGATGCCACTCGGTACGCTGGACAGAGATCCTCCCCCCTTCTTCCGTCAGGGCCCTTCGGCCCTGACCAAGCTGGCTGTCTGCAGCGCATTTGCGCTGTTGTTGATGGTGTCAGATGCTCGCTTCAAAGTGATGCAACCCCTGCGCACGGCACTTGCAGCCGCGCTCTATCCGGTGCAGTGGCTGGCTTTACAGCCTTTGGCCGCTGCGGGGCAGCTGTCGGGGTATTTCTCGACGCTCGCAACCGCAGAAACCGTGCAGGAAGAAGCGCGGCGCAAATTGAGTACGCAGTCACTGCGCGCCAATCAGGTCGATCAGCTCGAGTTGGAAAACCAGCGTTTGCGCAAACTGCTGGACCTCTCAGTCCGCCTTGACACCAATTTCCGTGCTGCCCAGGTCATCTACGACGCTGCCGACCCCTACACCCGCAAGGTGATCATCGACCGGGGGCAACTGCACCGGGTCGCCTTGGGTTCTCCCGTGCTGGATGAGTCGGGTGTTATCGGGCAAGTGACCCGTGTGTATCCGCTCACGAGTGAAGTGACCTTGATTACCGACCGGGACCACGCGATTCCGGTGTTGAACGCCCGCACCGGAGCGCGCGGTGTGGCATTTGGCGATACCTCCTCTTATGCGGATGCCTTGGAGTTGCGCTACATGGCGGCCAACGCGGATGTGGCGGTAGGCGACCTGTTGACCACCAGCGGTGTTGATGGCATTTACCCCCCCGGCCTGCCTGTGGCTCGGGTGGAAAAAGTGGAGCGCAAAGTGGATGCGGTATTTGCGCGTATTTACTGTGTGCCGCTGGGACTGGTGTCCGGTGCCGGGCATGTGATCGTTCTTGATCCACTGGGCGACAAGATACCGGCGCGTCCGCAGCCAGAGCCCTTACCCGTCACCCCGAAAGCCAAAGGGGCTAAACCATGATCATGCGACCAGGGCAGCAATTGCTGTTACCGGCCAAACCCTTGTTCATATGGGGAAGCCTGCTGAGCGCTTTGTTGCTGAACATGCTGTTCAACATGGGGTGGTGGGGACGCTCTGCCTGGACGCCTGACATGCTGGCCCTCGTGCTGGTGTTTTGGACGGTGCACCAGCCCCTCCGCGTGGGCATTGGTGCCGCCTTTTTCATGGGCTTGTTGATGGACGTCCATCAAGGTGCGCTGCTGGGCCAACACGCCATGTCGTATACGGTGTTGAGCTTTCTGGCAATTGCGGTGCACCGGCGCTTGCTCTGGTTTTCGGTTCCCTCGCAGGCTGCCCAGGTGTTCCCGTTGTTCGCGGCTGCGCATGGCTTGGAGTTGTTTTTACGCATGGCCGGTGGTGGTGCTTTTCCCGGCTGGCTATTGATGCTGGCGCCTTTTCTGGAGGCTGCGCTGTGGCCGGTTGCGAGTATCGTGCTGCTTGCGCCGCAGCGGCGTGCGCCGGACCCTGATGCCAACCGACCCCTGTAAGGTGCGCTCTGATGACTGAGTTGCGCAATGTACAAGCCGACTTGGCCCGCTTTCGCACCCGCATTTTTGCGGTCAGCGTGCTGGTCCTGTTGTGCTTCGTTTTGCTTTTTGCGCGCCTGGTCTATCTCCAGATATTCCGCCACGACGACTTGCGGGCCCAGGCGGAGAGTAACCGCACCTCCATCGTTCCGATCGTGCCCAATCGCGGCCTGATCATGGACCGCAACGGGGTGGTACTGGCCAGCAACTATTCGGCCTACACCCTCGAAATAACGCCGTCCAAAAGCGGCGGCGTTGAAGCCACCTTGGACGAGCTTGCACAAGTGGTGGACATCACGCCGCGGGACCGGCGGCGTTTTAAAAAGCTGATGGAGGAGTCCAAGAGCTTTGAGTCTTTGCCCATCCGCACCCGGCTGACCGACGCCGAAGTCGCCCGGTTTGCAGCTCAGCGCTTTCGCTTTCCCGGTGTAGAGATCAAGGCGCGCCTGTTCCGCAACTACCCCTATGGCGAGTTGGCGAGCCACGTTATTGGCTACATCGGTCGCATCAACCGGGCGGAAAAAGAACGGATCGATGACAGCGAAGACCAAGCCAATTACCGGGGCACCGAGTACATCGGCAAACTCGGGGTAGAGCAGAGCTTCGAGTCCGTGTTGCACGGTACCACCGGCGTGGAGCGCATCGAAACCTCGGCTGGAGGCAGGGCGGTGCGCAAGCTCGCCAGCAATCCGTCAACGCCGGGTAACGTGGTGATGCTGTCCATCGACATCAAGCTTCAAAAGCTGATCGAAGACATGTTTGGCAGCCGTCGTGGTGCCTTGGTGGCCTTGGACCCCAAGACGGGTGAAGTGCTGGCCTTTGTCAGCAAGCCGACCTTTGATTCCAATTTGTTTGTTGAGGGCATTGACCAGGAGAACTGGCAGATGCTCAACGAGTCCATCGACAAACCCCTGCTCAACCGGGCCTTGCGCGGCACCTATCCGCCGGGGTCGACGTACAAACCCTTCATGGCCTTGGCCGCTCTGGAAACCGGCACGCGCACGCCCCAAACCCTGATCAACGATACCGGGACCTACATATTTGGCGGGAACCGGTTCGGCAGTCCTGCCAACGAAAAGGGCGGCATTATGGATATGCGCCGCGCGATCGTGGAGTCGAGCAACGTGTATTTTTACTCGTTGGCTAATGAGCTCGGTGTAGACACCATGCACGACTTCATGGCGCCATTGGGTTTCGGGCAGTTGACCGGCATCGATGTGAACGGCGAGGTTCGTGGTGTACTGCCCAGCCAAGCGTGGAAACGCAAGTACTACAAGCGGCCAGAGCACCAAAAATGGTATGCCGGTGAAACCATCTCTCTGGGCATCGGGCAGGGGTACAACAGCTTCACCATGCTGCAGGTGGCACAGGCGGTGGCAGTGATTGCCAACAACGGCGTCAAGCACAAACCCCAACTCGTGATTGCGACACAAGATGCCACCACCCGGGTGCGCACCCCGGTAGCACCTGAGCCCCCAATTGATTTGGGCTACAAGCCGGAGAATTTGAAGGTGATCCGTGACGCCATGGTCGGCGTGACCCAAGGGGGCACGGGCACGCGTGTGTTTGCCGGGGCTGGTTATGTCAGTGGCGGCAAAACCGGGACAGCACAGGCGGTGAGCCTGGGAAAAAACCAGAAATACAACGCCTCCACCATGGAAGAGCATCAGCGCGACCACTCGTTGTATGTGGCGTTTGCGCCCGCCGATGACCCAAAGATCGCTCTGGCGGTGATTGTCGAGAACGCCGGTTTTGGAGCGGCTTCCGCAGCGCCTATTGCCCGGCGTACCTTTGACTACTGGCTCTTGGGCCAATACCCCAGCGAGGAAGACTTGGCCGCGGTCAGCCAAGGCAAAGCCACCGCCCCCCTCGGCAAGCCGCGCGTGGCGGCCGACTTGCCCTGGCCAACGGCCCGCTAAAGCGGGCTAGAGGCCTCGCAAAAAGGCGTCGTAGGCGGTTTTCAGGATCAGTGCGGAAACCACCGCAATAAACACCGAGCGCACAAAACCGGTACCGTGCTTGAGCGCTAGGTGGGTGCCGGCCAAGCTGCCCGCCACATTGGCCAAGGCCATGAACACCACATAGTGCCACCAGACATGACCCGTAAAGCTGAACAACAGCAGAGCGGCCGCGTTCGAGGCGGTGTTCAGTAATTTGGCGCCCGCCGAAGCGTGCAAAAAATCGTAGCCCAAGAGCCGCACCAGCAAAAACACAAAGAAGCTGCCAGTGCCGGGGCCAAAAAATCCGTCATAAAAGCCAATGATGCCCCCGACGCTGCAAGCGACCAGCACCTCGTGCCTGCCGCTGAAACGCGGCGCATGGTGGCGGCCCAGCTCTTTTTTGGCGAGTGTGTAGCCGAGCACCAGCACCAAGATGAAAGGCAGCGCCTTGCGCAAGTATTCGGGGGAGACTTGGGTCACCACCCATGCGCCCGTCAGCGCGGCAGAAAAGCAAACCGCGGTGGCCGGCAGTAGAGCCTTCCAAGGCAAAGACACCTTGCGGTTGTACTGAACCGCGGCAAATGCTGTGCCGGCCACTGCTGCGCCTTTGTTGGTACCGAACAAGGTAGCCGGCGCCGTGTGCGGAAACAGGGCAAACAGGGCGGGTGTGAGGATGAGTCCGCCGCCACCCACGATCGAATCAATAAACCCGGCCAGACCGGAGGCGAGCGACGCAATAAGCAATTCCATGCGGGGGATTGTCGCATTCGCGGATGGGTGGTTTCTGCTATAAAAGTAATAGCAATATGCGCAGGTTCCACCAGCGCCATAGGCTAATTGGGGTACAAATAAAAAAGCACCGGGTTTGCCGGTGCTTTTGTGAGGCTGCATCGCTATGTGCAGGATTATTGGATGTGTTCTTAGCCGTCTCCTCGGCGTCGTTTCATGCCTGGCCTTGTGGGCCTCGCAGTTGCTATTCGGTTCAGCGTTGGCATGAAATGTAGCTGCCCCTGCGGGGTCACGGCATCAGGACAAACCCTTCATTCGCGCGAAGCGGCGTCTTCCGCAATCCACTGCGCTGCCTTCTCGGCAATCATCAAGGTGGGCGAGTTGGTGTTGCCACTGGTGATCAGCGGCATTACACCAGCATCCACCACGCGCAAGCCGGCCACGCCGCGCACCTTCAGGCGGCTATCGACCACGGCCATCGGGTCCTGGTCAGGTCCGTCAATCCGGCCCATTTTGGTGGTGCCCACGGGGTGGAAGATGGTGGTGGCAATGTCACCGGCGAGCTGCGCCAATTCGGCATCGCTCTGGAACTGCAAGCCGGGTTTGTATTCCTCCGGCTCAAATTTTTGCAACGCAGGTTGCGCCACGATGCGGCGTGTGACCCGCAAAGAGTCCGCCGCGACTTTGCGGTCTTCGTCGGTACTGAGGTAATTCGGGGCAATACGCGGCGCTGCATTGAAGTCTGGTGACTGGATCTGTACTGTCCCCCGGCTGGTGGGGTTCAGGTTGCACACACTG
>DGQR01000055.1:0-187 GCA_002390825.1 Rhodoferax sp. UBA4409 | reverse complement strand
GTTCAGGTTGCACACACTGGCAGTGAACGCGTTGAAGGTGTGCAGCGGTTCGCCGAAAGCTTCCAGGCTCAAAGGTTGTACGTGGTACTGGATGTTGGGGTACTTTTGATCGGGGCTGCTGCGGGTGAAGGCACCCAACTGGCTGGGCGCCATGCTCATAGGGCCACTGCGCTTGAGGGCGTATTCG
>DGQR01000260.1 GCA_002390825.1 Rhodoferax sp. UBA4409 | reverse complement strand
AGGCTGAATATATTCAAGCCGTATGCTCCATTCCTTGGCCCAGTTCTGAATCGTTTGGCTGATGTTTTCCGGCCCGTTGTCGCAGCGGATCACCTGCGGTTTGCCGCGCCAGGAGATGATCTGCTTCAACGCCCGGATCACGCGCTCTGACGGCAACGAGAAGTCCACCTCGATGCCCAATGCCTCGCGGTTGAAGTCATCAATCACGTTGAACAAGCGCAAGTTGCGGCCATCCTCCAGTTTGTCGTGCATGAAGTCCATCGACCACACCTGATTGATGGCCTGTGGCACTGCCAAGGGCAGGGGCTTCTCGCGAACCAGCCGCTTCCTTGGCTTGATGCGCAGGTTCAATTCCAACTCTCTGTAGATGCGGTACACGCGCTTATGGTTCCAGCCGAAGCCCTTGACGTTTCGCAGGTACAGGTAGCACAGGCCAAAGCCCCAGTTGCGATGGTTGTCCGTGAGTCGTACCAGCCAGTCGGCGATCAGCGCGTTCTCAGCGTTTTGCTTGGATTCATAGCGGTAGCAGGACTCGCTGATCGAAAACACCGCGCAGGCCACCCGTATGGTCAGGCGACGCTGCGCAACAACTTCCTTGGCCATCTCGCGCCGGCGAGACGGCCGAGTTACTTTTTTGCGAGGTACTCGTTGGCGATCTCGGCCTTGAGCTTCTCTTCGAGGTACATCTTGCGCAGGCGCCGGTTCTCGTCCTCGAGTTCCTTCATGCGCGACATCATGGAGGTGTCCATACCGCCAAACTTCGCACGCCACTTGTAAAACGTGGCACTGCTGATACCAAGTTCCCGACAGATGTCGGGCACTGGCAGCCCTGCCTCAACACGCTTCAATGCAGCCATGATCTGGCTGTCCGTAAATCTCGACTTCTTCACGCAGAATTTCCTTCTCAGAAAATTCTACTTCTCGGTACTTTGGTTTATCGGGGGGATTACCACTCGAAATGGAATTGAGCCTGCTTTTCCCGAGATATTCAAGCATCTATCAGGGCGCCGTGAACGTATAACTTCCCGGGCTTGGCCTTGCTTTTGATTGGCTCATGCTGGATCCAGACCTCCAACGCAAGCCTCGCAATTGTGTACAGGCCTCCGCGGTCATCGAGCACGGCATCTTTTACTTTGGGAAAACGATTTAACTTGTTTTTGAGTGCTTTAAAAACGTCGTTGGAGTTCTTTGAATGGATAATGGCTCTGAGCGCGACAATCGTTCTCTCCGATGGGGCCTCTTTTCCAAAAAATAATTCTATAGAGGGTTTCTGCATGGCCCCTAAAAGTATTCCAGTTTGAATCGGTCCACGTGACCGCATTATCTCTAACAAAACTTCGATGCCCTTGTCGGTTTCCTCATCTTCGTCCTTGACGGAGAGGACGCTCAAGTGGAGCCAGCCGAAAATGTCCGTTTTACTATAGTGCTCAGGAATTTCGCTTATCTCCTTTAGCAACGGGAAGGACTCTAAGAATTCGCTTTTCGTAGATTCGGAAGCTTTAGCAGCACAATTGTACAAGTCCATTGTCACGACGAATGCACGAAGTGCATTCAATATATTAGCCGTTTCTCCTTCTGAAAAGCATCCCGAGTCCTTCAATTCTTGAATTAAGCGATGCGAAAATTTCAGATCTTGGTCCTCGAATCTATCGTACAAGAACAATCCTTTAAATGAGGAAAAGAGCTCTCTTAGTTCTTGCAATTTATTTCTGTCTTTTGCCAGACCGATACAGTGTTTAAAGAACGCAGTACTCATATTAGGACATGGCATGAAAATAGAAGTGGCAATCTTTCTCTTTCTTTCCGATGGATCCGAAAGCCATCTCAAAAATTCTTGAAGACCGATTTCTTCGCTTATTTCGGACAGAAGCTTGTTATATTGAATTGGGTTTTTCTCAGAGAATTTAACCATTTTTTCTATGAATGTGTCCAGTTCAGAGAAGTGGTTGTTTTGCAGTAGCCATTTGATATCGGTGGCAATAGGTTTGAGGGAGTCGGCGAGTTCTTGGAGGTTTTTTATCTTCCTCGGCCATAGCTTCAGCAGTTCCTCTGTTTTCGACGAAAGTGATCTGGGGTAGGAGTTTTTCTTCAGCGGCACCAGAACTAGAGGGCTTTCGCTTTTTTGGGCTGGCTTCGTGGCAACCCATTCTATTTTTTGGTGGACATTTTCGTTGGCATCGGCGTTTTGCTGATCCTCGTCCCCAAAACACTTGCGAATCGCTAAAAAATCAGGGTTGTGACGTTTTATAGTCATCTGGATAACATTATTTACCTCGGTTGGGCTTTGCGGATCCAGCGGCGCTTGTGTTTTCTTCTCGACTTCAGCGAGCTTGAGCCTGATATCAGCCATGCCGCTCTTGCTGCCTTCAGGCATTTCATCAATTTTTTTTAGGATCTTCTCGGCAAAACTACGGATCTGCTCGTTCGGTAGCGCTGGAACTTCGGCAAGCCACAAGTCAACGTTCCAATTGACCTGCAACCCTTGAAGGAGACCGCTCGTTGTGCTAGTTGGGCTCTCAAATTCCTTCATGATGGCATAGTAAATATCATCCCTGTTTTGCAGGGTCAACGGCGCATGCGATGAGGGCAAACGAATAGGCAGGCTGGAGTCAATGCGATTCATTTCTTTTCCGTAGACTTCGGCGCGGGCTTGAGTTTGCGCACGCCTTTTTTTGTGCTTAGTAATGTTGACCTCCCTCCTTCTGCCGTACCAATCAAATTGATGAAGTCCGGGGTTTAAGGTCAATTGATTTCTGTGCTGATTGGGGATTGATGACCTTGCCCCCATTATCCCAAGATACGGTCTATGCGCAGTTTATCGCCGAATTTTTATACTGAACGCGGCTTACATCCCTTATGTGGTCACTTCCTCTATAGCGTCGGGATCGATGGTCTTGTCGTCGGTCGGCGACGCATAGTGTCCGCTGAGCAGGATATGAGGCCGGAGAAATCTGCACCAGCGTCTTGAGATCGCTGCTTGAGTCGCCTTCGGTCAGAGTTTTTGAACTTTTCAGACCGGAGGGTTCACTCACGGTACCAAAAGAAAGCATGACATGAAGCAATTGGAATCCTCCAGACTGCTGAAACGGATGCGTGAGCACCTTGGCTTGCCTGATGCCGCGACACTGCTTGAGACGGGCTTGCTACGCGTCGGTGGATATGGCCTGCTGCTGCACTACGACGAAATGTCCGAACCGGACGTCACTCAAGCACGTCTGGATATGGGCGCGCTAGACAAGGAACAGAGGGAATGGATGTGGCATCGGCTGCTGGTCAGTAACTTTGAATGGGGAGCGAACGGCTCTTGGGCTGGAGCCTGACGCCCGAAGGGGACCATGTCACTGTCACTGCGCAATATCCCTTTGATGTGCAAACCACCGGCGCGGCATTGGCGGGCTGGCTGCGCAATCTCGTTGCCTGTACCGAGGCGTATTGGCGGGTGCTGCCCTCACGGCAACCGGTTGCCGAAATTCTGTCGCTGGTTTCGCGCTGGGCGCTTCGAAGCGCGAATCGATTTGGGCATGGATATCGTTACCTCGCGCGAAAAGCTATTGCAAGGGTTGTTGTGGAATAACTTTGTGCTGGGGTTGAGTGGCCGGGTGTTGTTCAGTGTGCATCCCGATAGGCATGCGGTGGTGCTGACATTGCAGCAGGATCTTCCCGCCGAGGCGAACGCTGAGGATTTTGTCGAGTTGCTGCAAACTATCGCCGGGAATGCGAAGAATATTTGGAGCGAGGCGCGTGCTGCGCTTGGGCGAGCTGAAGTAGCGCTACAGCTAGGCCTACCTCATAGCGGCGCATCAAAGGTGAGCCAGAGATCGGTTGGATGATTTTATTTTAAAAATAAGGATTTGAATGAGTCTATATAGGTTTTCATCAGGAAGTAAATTAAATCTTCAGAGATCGCTATTTGAACCTACAGGAGCAGAGGGGAGTAACTTCCCTAAAGTTTCAAGTAACAACGAAAACAAACCGGGTAATTCTTTTAGATGTCCCGCCGAGTTAAGTAATAATATTAACAATAAAATTCCAATGGCAATTCTGGGCGGGAAGAGGCAAAAATTGGAGAATAGCAATAACCCTAGCATTAAGTTTGCTCAGGTGGTCAAAAAGGCTGCAAGTCAGTCATTTACCCAACGGCATCCTGTTATTGCGAGATTATTGAGTGGTTTCGTTGGAGTTGTTGCATTCGCAGCCAATAATGTTGTTGCTCCATTTTTAATAGGCGCAGCCATCGTCTCGAAGGCGTGTGGTTCAGGCGAACTCGCCAAACGGATTGGAGCCCTTCCGTTCATGAAATACCTGGCGGGTTACCTTGCCGATGAAATGGAAAAAGATAACATGTCAAGTGGGGAAATGGCTGTCATGGCAATACCATTCTTCGGTCCCGTACACATGGGAGTGAACGCAGCAAAGAAAGCTTTCGACAAAATGCAAAACCGCCACTGAGAATGGCGGCCCTGTTGAAAATACTGATAACCTTAAAAAAGCTCCGAAAGAAGAGCGCCTGACTGTGCGCGTGTCAAGGTGGTTGTCGCCTCAGCCATGCAGCCCTCTGCTGAATATGTTGATCGCTGACATTCCTTTTGACGACCGCCTCCCGCTCAGGGTTGAGGGCGACCACGCTGATATGTGACCAATTGCGTGCACTGCCAGACCAGCGCTCTGGATGACGTTGCCGAGCTTGCTCGTACAGCGCATGGCGCGCAGCCAGAATAGCCCGGTCAGCACCCACATGGCGCTGTTGTGGGCTGACATAGCCGATGCCACTGTGCCGATGTTCAACGTTATACCAATGCACAAACCCAGCCGTCCAGACCCTGGCCTCATCCAGACTGGCGAAGCCCTTGATCGGGAACTCAGGTCGGTACTTGGCCGTGCGGAACAAGGATTCGGCACAGGCGTTGTCGTCGCTGACACGGGGACGCGAGTACGACGGCTTGATGTCCTGTGTGGCAATACTCTCAGCCAAAGCTGTGCGGCGCACCAGATGCACCGCATGGTCAGCGCTGTCACTGTCATGCACCTCAGCACCCACAATCTTGCGGCTGTACAAGTCTAGGGTTAGGCACAAATGGAATCATCGCCCTTGAACATTGGCCGGCAGGTAGGTCATGCCCCAGCACCAGACCTGCCTAGGAGCCGTGGCGATGTGGTTGCTTACCGGGCCATTCTGGCTGCGCGCCATGCGCTGTACGAGCAAGCTGTCATTGGCCCTCAATTCAAGCGGCAGCCATACAAGCTCGGCAACGTCATCCGGAGCGCTGGTCTGGCAGTACACGCAATTGGTCACATATCGGCGTGGTCGCCCTCAACCCTGAGCGGGAGGCGGTCGTCAACATGAATGTCAGCGATCAACATATTCAGCAGAGGGCTGCATGACTGAGGCGACAGCTACCTTGACACGCGCCGACGTTGAGCAGGATATGAGGCCGGAGAAATCTGCACCAGCGTCTTGACATTGCTGCTTGAGTCACCTTCGGTCAGATTTTCTGAACTTTACAGGCCGGAGGATTCACTCATCGGCCATAGGAAACCTGACATGAAGCAATTGGAATACGCCAGACTACTAAAACAGATGTGCGAGCACCTTGGCCTGCCTGATGCCGCGACACTGCTTGAGACGGGCTTGCTACGCGTCGGCGGATATGACCTGCTGCTGCACTACGACGAAATGTCCGAACCGGACGTCATTCAAGCGCGTCTGGATATGGGCGCGCTAGACAAGGATCAGAGGGAATGGATGTGGTATCGGCTGCTGGTCAGTAACTTTGAATGGGGAGCGAACGGCACCGTGGGCTGGAGCCTGACGCCCGAAGGGGACCATGTTACTGTCACTGCGCAATATCCCTTTGATGTGCAAACCACCGGCGCGGCATTGGCGGGCTGGCTGCGCAATCTCGTTGCCTGTACCGAGGCGTATTGGCGGGTGCTGCCCTCACAGCAACCGGTTGCCGACATACTGTCGCTGGTTTCGCTACAGCGTGTCGTGTTACCTGCTCAGCCGCAGGCGGCTAGTTGGGAGGCGTTGATCGAGGCTTTATGCACTCATGTCGGTTTGACGGAGCGGGATCATTTGCTCAATAACGGGCAAATGTTGGCAGTTGACGGTGTCGACATGCTGTTGCGGCATGACAAAGCCGCAGCAGGGCGCTTCGAAGTGCGTATCGATTTGGGCATGGATATCGTTACTTCGCGCGAAACGCTATGGCAAGGGTTGTTGTGGAATAACTTTGTGGTGGGGTTGACTGGCCGGGTGTTGTTCAGTGT
>DGQR01000153.1 GCA_002390825.1 Rhodoferax sp. UBA4409 | reverse complement strand
GCGAACTCGGTGATGCGGTCCTTGAAGCGCTCGCCTACATAACTGAAGGCCAATTCGGCGCCTTGTTCTTTGCACGCTTTGGCGATGCCATAGGCGATGGAGCGGTTCGACAGCACCCCGGTAATCAACAACTTCTTGCCTGCTAAAAAGCCCATATCGTCCTCTTAAAAATGCGTGGTCTAGTGCAGAATTGTCGCATGCGGAATTGGGCACTATTACTCTGGAGTTTCGTGGCGGGCAGTGCGTGGGCAGCCCACGGCTATGCGCTTTGGGGCGACTTGCAGTACCCCGCCGGTTTTGAGCACTTCAAGTATGTGAACCCGAATGCCCCCAAAGGCGGTGAACTGCGCCTGGTCAGTAACTTGCGGGTGTCTACCTTTGACAAGTACAACCCCTTCACTGTCAAAGGCTCTGCCCCGGCGTATTTGAGTAGCCTCATGTTCGACAGTTTGCTCGCAGGGGCGCTGGATGAAACTGCCGCGGGGTATGGCCTTTTGGCCAAGGACGTGTCTGTCGCACCAGACCGCTTGAGTGCGACCTTTGTCCTCAGGGCAGAGGCCCGCTTCCACAATGGGGACCCTGTGTTAGCGCGTGATGTCAAACACAGTTTTGACATGCTCAAAAGCGCGCAGGCAGCACCGGGGTATCGCAGCCTGCTCGAAGAGGTGTTGGGGGTCGAGGTGCTGGACAGCCGCACTGTGCGGTACCGGTTTGCCAAGCCGAATCGCGAATTACCCCTCACGGTTGGTGGCCTGCCTGTTTTTAGCCACCGTTGGGGCGAGACGGCCGGCGTAGCAAAACCGTTTGACCAAATCGTGATGGAGGTCCCGATTGGCAGCGGGCCCTACAAAATCGGGCCGGTCAATTTCGGCAAAGACATTACCTATATGCGCGACCCGCAGTATTGGGCGCGAGGCCTCCCCGTTCGGAAGGGGACCGCCAACTTTGACCGCATCACCGTGAAAATCTACAAAGATAGCACCGCGAGGCTAGAGGCATTGAAGGCTGGTGAGTTCGATCTGATGCGGTTTTTCTCCGCCGGTGACTGGGCAAGGCGGGTCAACGGGCGCAAATTCGACAGTGGTGAACTGGTTAAGGAAGAGTTTCGCCATACCTTGCCCACCGGCTTCCAAAGCTATGTGCTCAACACCCGCTCACCCAAGCTGCGAGACGTGCGGGTGCGTCAGGCACTGGGCTTGGCGCTGGATTACGAGTGGATGAACCGGCAGATGTTTTACGGCGCCTACCAGCGTGTGCAAGGTCTGTTTGGTAATACGGCCTGCCAGGCCCAAGGACTGCCCACCGATGCCGAGTTGGCCCTGTTGACGCCTTTGCGCGGCCAGGTGCCGGAGCCTGTTTTTGGCCCCATGGCGCAAGCGCCCCGCACTGATGGCGCACGCAGTCTGCGGGACAACTTGCGCGAAGCGCAAGAACTCTTGCGGCAAGCGGGCTGGACTTACCGCGATGGCGCCTTGCGTAATGCCCAGGGGCAGGCGTTGGTGCTCGAATACCTCGATAGCAACGAAAGCGGCGTTCGAGTCGTCACACCGTGGGCACGCAATTTGGAAAAGATCGGCGTCAAGCTGAATTTCCGCCCGGTGGACTTTGCGCTGTACCAGCAGCGCCTGCAAAAATTTGAGTTTGAGGTGACCTCTATCGCCTACGCAGGAACCCAAAACCCCGGACAAGAGTTTGTGGATCTTTTCGGCAGCAAGGCCGCGCTGCAAGAGGACTCCGGCAACCTGAGCGGCGTGCAAAGCCCCGCGGTAGACACGCTGATTCAACACATGACTTCTGCCAACTCGCGGGACGCGTTGTTGCCAGCCTGCCGTGCCTTGGACCGGGTCATTGCCCATAGCTACCTGTTGGTGCCCCAATGGTCAGCCAGCACGCACCGCTTGGCGTACAACCGTTGGCGCTTGGACAAGCCTGCCGCTATGCCGCCCTTTGCCGCTGGCGAGGGGTGGGCGATTGACACCTGGTGGGCCAAGCAACCATGAACTTGTTGGCCTACACACTGAAGCGCTTGTTGTTGATGGTGCCAACCCTCTTCGGTGTGCTGCTGCTGACGTTTGCGGTGGTGCAGTTCGTGCCCGGCGGGCCGGTCGAGCAGTACCTTGCCGAAGCCAAGGCAGGCGCCAGCGTCGGGGCCGAAGGCGGCTTGAGTTACCGCGGAGCGCAAGGCGTGGATCCCAAGCGTCTGGAGCAAGCCAAGGCTTTGTACGGGTTTGACAAGCCGGCCCCGGAGCGTTTCTGGCAGATGCTCAAGCAGTTCGCCCACTTCGACTTGGGAACCAGCTTTTTTCAGAACCGCAAGGTCTCTGAACTGATTTGGGAGAAGTTGCCGGTCTCCATGAGCCTTGGGCTCTGGACCTTTTTTATCAGCTACGGTATTGCGGTGCCTTTGGGCATCGCCAAAGCCGTCCGTGCAGGCACACGGTTTGATCTGGTGACCAGTACCCTCGTGCTGGTGGGGTTCGCGATACCGGGCTTTGTCCTCGGTGTGGCTTTGTTGGTGGTGTTTGGCGGGCAACTGCAATGGTTTCCACTGCGCGGACTGACCTCGTCGGATTGGGAGAGCCTGAGTTGGGGTGCGCGTATCGTGGATTACCTCTGGCATATCGCCATGCCGGTGACCGCCATGGTGATGAGCAGTTTTGCCACCATCACCATCCTGACCAAAAACTCGTTTCTCGAGGAAATTCGTAAGCAATATGTGTTGACGGCCCGGGCCAAGGGCTTGCCGGAGCGCATGGTGCTTTGGAAGCACGTGATGCGTAATGCGCTGATCCCCATCGTCACCGGCTTTCCTGCGGCGTTTATCGGTGCGTTTTTCACCGGATCACTGCTGATCGAAACCCAGTTCTCGCTGGATGGACTAGGGCTTCTCAGTTACGAGAGTGTGATCCGGCGTGACTATCCCGTAGTAATGGGCACCCTCTATTTGTTCACACTCATAGGTTTGGTCACCAAGTTGGTGTCCGACCTCTGTTACGCCTGGGTCGATCCCCGTGTCACATTCGAATAACCCCGGACCCTCCGCACGCGCATGGCGCCGCTTCCGTCGCAATCGCCTGGGCTTTGTCAGTTTGTGGGCCTTTGTCGCGCTGGTTTTGCTGAGCCTGTGTGCAGAATTGATCTCTAATGACCGCCCTTTGGTGGTGGTGTATCAGGGCCAAACCTATTGGCCACTGGTGCGCGATTACCCGGAAACCGCCTTTGGTGGCGACTTTGCCACCCCCACGGACTATCTGGATCCCTTCATCCAGCAGCGCTTGTCGCAAGAAGGCAATTGGGCCTTGTTCGCCCCGAATCGCTATGGCCCCAAGACCTTGAACTATTTCGCGACAGCGCCCAACCCGGCGCCGCCCAATCGTGCCAACTGGTTGGGCACCGATGACCGGGGCCGCGACTTGCTGGCCCAGTTGATTTACGGGTTCCGGGTGAGTGTGCTGTTTGCGTTGGCGCTCACGCTGACCGGCGTGGTTTTAGGCGTGGTGGCTGGTGCGATACAAGGTTTTTTTGCCGGTAAAACCGATTTGGTGATGCAGCGTGCCATTGAAATTTGGGGCTCCATGCCTGAGCTGTACTTGCTCATCATCTTCAGTGCGGTGTTTGCACCCAGCGTGGGTTTGCTCCTGGTCTTGTTGAGTCTGTTCGGCTGGATGGGGCTGTCCGACTATGTGCGTGCGGAGTTTTTGCGCAACCGGCAGCTGGACTATGTGCGGGCGGCGCGGGCCTTGGGCGTTTCAGATAGGGTCATCATGACCCGCCATATCTTGCCCAACAGCTTGACGCCGGTCGTGACCTTTTTACCATTCCGCATGAGCGGTGCCATCTTGGCGCTGACATCGCTTGATTTTCTCGGCCTGGGCGTTCCGCCGGGCACGCCTTCGCTGGGCGAATTGCTGTCCCAAGGCAAGAACAACATCGATGCCTGGTGGATCTCGCTGTCC
>DGQR01000143.1:15305-34179 GCA_002390825.1 Rhodoferax sp. UBA4409 | reverse complement strand
GAGCGGACCTCTGCTGCCACGACGGCAAAACCCCGGCCCTGCTCACCGGCGCGTGCGGCCTCCACGGCGGGGTTGAGCGCTAGGATGTTGGTCTGGAAGGCGATCGAGTCAATCAGCCCGACGATGTCATTGATCTTGCTGCTGCTGGCGGCAATCTCGTGCATGCTGCCCACCGCCTGGGTCACAACCTGGCCGCCACGGGCTGCCAGCTTGTAAGCCGAGTCGGACAACTGGCGCGCTGTCTGTGCCGCGTGGGCGGTTTGCTGCACGTTTTCGGTCAGCTCTGCCAGCGAGCCCACGGTGTCTTGCACGCTGCTGGCAGACTTTTCGGTGCGGACCGACAAATCCTGGTTACCAGAGGCAATTTCCTGGCTGGCCGTGGCCACACTCTCGCTCGCATTGCGCACCTGCGAAACCAAGGCGCTCAGGCCGTCTTGCATCGCCTGCTGGGTGCGCTGCAAATCGGCCACCTCGTCTTTGCCATGCACCACCACCCGTTGCGACAAATCCCCCCCGGCAATCGCCTGGGCCAGCAACCGGGCTTGCTCCAAGGGCTGGCAAATCGAGTTCATGTTCAAAATGGTCAGGGGCACCACCACCAGCGATGCCACTGCCAAAGCGGCGATAAAGACCCAGCGCACCACCTCGGCCACTTTTTGCTGATCTTGCACCGACTCTTCGACCTCCCGGTTCAGAATGACTTCTAGCTCTGACACCTGCTTGTCGATCACCAAGAACTCGGCCAGTGCCTTTTGGCTCATGCGGTTGGCGGTGGTCGCGGATTCATAGCCACTGCTCTTGAGTTGCACGGTGATAGGTTCAAACAACTTGGCATAGCTTTGCAAACGCAAAATCAGCTCACGCACCACCACGTTGTCCGGGTCTTCCTCGCCCTCGAGGAATCCATTGGCGACTTTCTCGGTCTCTGCGAGGTTCTGTTTCCAGCGGGCGTGGGCTTTCTCCACCTCGTTGGGGCGCTCGTACTCAATGATCATGTCTTTCTCGGCCATACGCACCATCGCGAGCGCGCCACGCAGGTGAGACAAGTGCTGCACTTCTGCAAACGAATGCGACAAGAAATCATCGCTCTGGTCTTTGATCTGCCCCATGCCCCACAGACCCCCCAAGCCCAACATGCTGAGCAGCGCCAACACCATCGCAATGGCACCCAGCATGCGCAGCCGGATCGTGAATTGGCGCATCATTGTCATCATGGTCATGTGGTGTTCCTCGGGTGTGCCGATCATGCGTGTTCAGCCATTCTTTCAGAGTCTACGGCGGGCTACAAGCTGCAATCCGAGGCAAAACCCCTGTGTTGCCCGCCATTTCCAACCGCTGCGGCGCTGCAAGAATCCCACAAGGGGCGGAGCCGTGTCTTGACCTACGTCATACCGGCGCGCGCGGCGCCAACACAATCACCGCCATGCCCGCCAGCGCGAGGCCGGCGCCCAGCAGATCCCAGCGGGTCGGCGCAATGCCATCCACCCACCAGAGCCACACCAGTGCAGTGGCGACATACACACCGCCATAGGCCGCATACACCCGGCCGCTGGCGGCGGGGTGCAGGGTGAGCAGCCACACAAACAAGGCCAGTGAGGCCGCCGCCGGCAGCAGCACCCACACCGGTGCGCGCTGCTGCAGCCACAGCCAGGGCAGGTAGCACCCCACGATCTCGGCGACCGCGGTGAGCACATAGAGGCCGGTAGTGAGCAGCAGGGATTGCATGGGCGTCTTGGAGTTTGCTCACATTTTAGGAGCTAACTGCGCACATTCCATGAGCGCAAAAGGCACTTTTTACTACTATTTAGCGGCCTACTTGCCGCCCTTCTCGGGTGTCCAGCGCTTGAGCAACAGCGCATTGGTCATCACGCTCACCGAGCTCAGCGCCATGGCAGCACCGGCCACCACCGGGCTCAAGTAGCCGAGCGCTGCCAACGGAATGCCGGCCGCGTTGTAGGCAAAGGCCCAGAACAGGTTTTGCCGGATCTTGGCCACCGTGCGGCGGCTGATGTCCAGCGCGGCGGCCACCAAGAGCGGGTCGCCCCGCATGAGGGTGATGCCGGCTGCATGCATGGCCACATCGGTGCCGCCGCCGTTGGGGTTGGCCATGGCCATGCCCACATCTGCCGCTGCCAGCGCAGGCGCGTCATTCACGCCGTCGCCCACCATGGCAACCACTTTGCCGCCCGCTTTCAGGGCAGCTACCTTGGCCGCCTTGTCGCCGGGTAGCACCTCGGCCAGCACGTCTTTGGCATCCAGCCCCAAGCGCTTGGCCATGGCTTCAGCCGCGCCACGGTTGTCGCCGGAGATCATCACAGTCTGGATACCGCGCGCCTTCAGGGTCGCCAACGCTTCCTTGGCGCCGGGCTTGGGTTCGTCCGCAAACGCGAGCAAGGCCAGCAACTTTGCGCCACCGGCTTGTTGCTCTGCCATGGCCGACACCGTGGCGCCACTCATCTGCAATTCGGCCGCCTGCGCCGCGACCGGCGCCAAGTCCACGCCCAGTTCCGCCATCCAGCGCAGGCTGCCCAGCAGCAGAGTGCGCTCCCCCACTTTGCCTTGGGTGCCGCGGCCAGCCACGGCTTGCACATCGGTAGGTGCGGGCACCGTGAGTGTTTTGTCTTTGGCAGCCTTCAATACCGCGCGTGCCAGCGGGTGCTCGCTGCCGCTTTGCAAACCGGCGGCCAAGAGCAGAGCCTCGTCGTTCGTCAGGCCGACGGGCGCCAACGCGGTTAGGCGGGGTTGACCCACAGTAAGCGTGCCGGTTTTGTCGAAGGCCACCACGTTCACGGTGTGCGCCACTTCCAGCGCCTGCGCGTCCTTGATCAAAATACCGAACTTGGCCGCCACCCCGGTGCCCGCCATGATGGCGGCCGGCGTAGCCAGCCCCAGGGCGCAGGGGCAGGCAATGACCAGCACCGCCACGGCGTGGATCAGCGCCACTTCAAAGCTGTTGCCGGTGAAATACCAGCCCAGCAACGTGAGCAGCGCAATCACCAGCACCACCGGCACAAATATCGCGCTCACCTGATCCACCAGCCGCTGGATGGGCGCTTTGGCGGCCTGCGCGTCTTCCACCAGGCGGATGATGCTGGAGAGCACCGTGTCCACCCCCACCGCGCGCACCTGCAGCACCACGCGGCCTTCGGCATTGATGCTGCCACCCGTGAGCTTGGCGCCCACGTCTTTGGCTACCGGTAGCGGTTCGCCCGTCAGCATGGATTCGTCCACCTGCGTGCGGCCCTCCAGCAGCGTCCCGTCTACCGGAAAGCGCTCGCCGGGTTTGACTACCAGCTTGTCGCCCACCAATACCTCGGCCACAGGCACGTCAATTTCTCCATCACGGCCGATCAAGTGCGCCGTGTCCGGGCGCAAACCATGCAAGGCGCGGATCGCGGAAGTCGTCTGGCGCTTGGTGCGGGTCTCCAGCCATTTGCCCAACAACACCAAGGTCACCACCACAGCACTGCTCTCGAAATAAAGGTGCGGCTCCATGACCACCATCCCGTGGGCCGCGTGTTCCGCCGCGCCCCCCCACAGAAAGTTGAGCCACAGCCACATGGACAAACCCCAGCCCGCCGAGGTGCCCAGCGCCACCAGCAAATCCATATTGCCGGCGCGCGCCAGCAGCGCGTGCCAACCGGCTTTGTAGAAGCGTGCTCCCAATATGAACTGCACCGGCGTGGCCAGCAAAAACTGCCAGAGCGCAGGCAGCATCCAGTCTTTGCCAAAGAGATCACCAGCCATCGGCAACACCAGCGGCACACACAGCGCCAGGCCTATACCGACCGGCCCAAAGCCAGCCCAGGCGGATGCATCCTCTGCATCTATTGCCGCGCTTGGCGCCAAGGGCTCGTAGCCCGCGTCCCTCACCGCGCGGCGCAGGCGAGCCTCCATGCCGGCATCGTGCACGGCAATGCGGGCAGACTCGGTGGCCAGGTTCACCGTGGCGCTGTCCACGCCGGGCACCTTTTTCAGGGCTTTTTCCACCCGCATCACACAGGATGCGCAGGTCATGCCGCCTATGCCGATATCGATGGTCGTGGGGGAGGTGTTTTCAGTGCTCATGGCGCAAGCTTAGGGCTTGCCATGGTGGGAAGGTCAAGCGGTTAGGACACCTAACGCCCGTTCGGTTACAAACACTTGGCGCTCCAGCCATCCTCTATGCCTCATCCCTACCTCTCACCTCAAACACTTCGGATACTGGCACTCGCGCTTTGGCTGTTAAGTCTGGTGCTGCCCAGCGTCTATGTCGCAGACGGGTCTACCGCGACAGGGTTTCACTTATTGCTGGCTTCCATCGCGTGGCTGCCGGTCGCACTGCCCTTGCTGCCCGGATCGGCTGTCGCGCTGGTGAGCCTGGGTACGAACCTGCTGATGGTGTCCGCGTTTCGCCGGGCACTGCGCCCAGGGTCAGAGACGCGCACGCCCGCTTGGGTGCTGCCGCTGGCTTTGCTGGCCAACGTATGCGTTGCCAGCAGTTGGTACCACCGCACGGAACCCTGGTTGCCACTGAACGGTTTGCTCTCGCTGCCCGGCTACTACTGCTGGATCGGGGGATTCGTCGCCCTGTGGGCGGCCGAACTCTGGGAGTCGCCACCGCCCATTTCTTGGTGGCGTGGACTCGCGCGCCGATTGGGTGGGTTGGCTCTGGTCGTGGCGGGTGTCGTCGTCTTGGGCCTATTCGCCATCTTGTGGTTACGACCCGCTTGACCCTCCCACCATGGCAAGGTTCACAATGCTTTTATCTACCTTTCAGGAGTCCCCATGAACCAAACCTTTACCGTCACCGGCATGACCTGCGGCCATTGCGAGAAGGCAGTCACCCGCGCCATCCAGGACGCGGACCCGCAAGCCCAAGTAAAAATCGACCGCAGCGCCAACTTGGTGGAAGTCGAATCCACCCAAGCCCGCGACATCATTGCCAAGGCGATTGCCGAAGAGGGCTATGCCGTCAAAGACTAAGTCAGCGACGCTGTCCGGCCAGCCCGTCAACATCGGCGAGGCTGCCCGGCTGAGCGGTGTGTCCGCCAAGATGCTGCGGCATTACGAGTCGCTGGGTCTGCTGGGCACCGTCACGCGCACCGACAGCGGCTACCGGCTCTACAGCCCGGCCGATGTGCATACCTTGCGCTTCATCAAGCGCTGCCGCGACTTGGGTTTTTCGATGGCCGAGATCGGCGAGCTGGTGGGCCTGTGGCAAAACAAGCGCCGCGCCAGTGCCAACGTCAAGAAGATCGCCCAAAAGCACATGGACGAACTCAGCGAGCGCATCGCCTCCATGCAGGCCATGCAGCGCACCCTCTCCACCCTGCTGCATGGCTGCCATGGTGACGACCGGCCCCAGTGCCCCATCCTCGACGATCTGTCGGGCGAGAGCCCTCCGCTATCAAATCCATAGCTGTCTGCGCACTTTTTACCGGGGCTAGCGTGCAAAAATGGTCATAAGTCATGGCACCGCACCCGTGTGGTCCATAGCACCGACAGTGACCGCACTCGCCGCTCCAATGAAGGCTTCCACAACTTCTGGAGTGCAGCATGCGTACCAACACCGGCAACGGGGATCGGCTTCTCCGCATTTGGGTGGGCGCCGTGCTGATCGGGCTGGCCGCCACCGACATCATTGGCCCTTGGGGGTGGATCGGCGTCCTGCCGGTGCTCACCGGTTTCATCGGCTGGTGCCCCGCCTACGCTGTGCTGGGCATTAGTACCTGCCCTGCCAAAAACTGATTTGCCAAGTGAAGCGCCCTCGGCCAGACGTAAGCAAGTGGCCGCAGGTGTAAAGACCTGTAATCGGCGTCATCCGGGCAGACATCCACGCGTTGAAAGTGCATAAACCGTTACTTTTAACGGTACGGGCCTCGCCCCTTGTTGCATGTTGAACTTGTCTACCCTCCGTCGTGCCTTGACACATTCCCGTTGGATGGCGGCCCCCCTGATGGCTGCTGCCTTATGCGCCGCGCCACTGTCGCACGCCAATGACTGGACGCCTATTCTGGGCGGTGGTGCCGGCGCAGCGGCTGGCGCTGTGCTGGGGCAAAGTGTCGGTGGCAAAAACGGTGCCGTGATTGGTGGTGCTATCGGCGGCGCAACAGGCGCGGCCGTGACCTCGCCCGGACGCAACCAGAGTGGCGCCATGATTGCCGGTGCAGTGGGTGGAGCTGCCGGTGCGGCGGTGGGCCAATCGGTCGGTGGCCGTTCAGGCGCCGTGGTGGGGGCTGGTATTGGCGGCGCTGCGGGCACGGGTATCGCACGCGGCATGAACGACCATGCACAAGCAGAGCGTTATGCACAAGGTGGCCCTCGCCACCCGGGTTACCAAACCGACTACCGCGATGATGACCGTGGCTACCGCAAAGGCTTTGGCCATCACAAGCCGCACCATGGCCACCGCGGCAAAGGCCGCGGCCATGACCGGTTCCGCGACTGAGCCTTAGCTCTTCAAAGTCTGGCTGAAGAATGCCAAGGTGCGTTCCCACGCCAGCTTTGCAGCAGTCGCGTCAAACCGGGGTGTCGTGTCGTTGTTGAAGCCGTGTTGGGTTCCGGCGTATTGGTGCGCGGTGTAACGCGCGCCGGCTGCCTTCAGGGCGGCTTCATACGCGGGCCAAGCGGCATTGATGCGTTCGTCCACACCGGCAAAATGAATCAGCAAAGGCGCTTTGACTTTGACCGCATCCTCTGCCGCCGGGTGGTTGCCATAAAACGGCACGGCCGCTGACAGGCCGGGCAAGCGCACAGACAGCGCGTGTGCCACACCGCCGCCATAACAAAAACCCACGGTACCGAGCTTGCCTGTGGAGTCGGGATGGGCTTGCAGCCACTGGGCAGCGGCCACAAAATCTTCGGCTGTTTTCTTTTGGTCCAGCGTCGCAAACAGGTTGCGGGCTTTGTCTTCATCACCGGGGTAGCCACCGAGCGGCGCCAGAGCATCAGGCGCCAGTACCAAATATCCTTCTAGAGCGACGCGGCGTGCAATGTCTTCGATGTGCGGGTTCAAGCCCCGGTTTTCGTGCACCACCAATACCACTGGTAATTTGCCGGTCACGCCTGCAGGCCGCACCAGATATCCCTTGACCGTGCCGTACCCGGCGGCCGATGGCAGCTCCACCGTGCTGGTCAGCAGGCGTTTGTCATCTTTCGGTACCTGCTGTGCCGCCGCAAAGTTGGGACTGAGCGCCGCCAACAAGCCTGCTGCCGTTAAACCACCCACCGCAAATTTCTGCGCCTTTTCCAAAAACCCCCGCCGGTCCACAATACCGTGCACGTAGGCATCAAACAGAATGAGCAGTTCTTGGTCAAAGTCTTGGGCAGTTTTGCGTGACATGCGGTCTCCCTTGAAAAAGCGACAGAGTAGCTGAGCCCGGCAATGCCCGGGCCGCCGTTAGTCGGAAGCCCCTGCCTGCGTCGCGCCTTTAAGGGGCAACGGGCATTCCGGGCATGGAGCCCAGGGGGACTTCGCCGCCCAGTGCTTCCATCAAATCGGGAATCAACTGCGATAGCTCACCGGTAGAAATCACGACGTCGGCATCAAAGTTGTCTTCTTTGCGGTCGCCTGCTGCTTTGGGCGAGTCTTCAAACACCGTATCCAGAAAGGTCACTTTCTTTAACTGCAGTGCCTCGGTCAACACGAAAGAGACGCGGTCGTTCCATGTCATGGCCAAGCGGGTCGGCATCTTTCCGAGTGCGATGTGTTGGCTCACCTCTTCGGTGTCCAATGGGTGGCGGGTGTAGCGGACCACGGCCTTGGATTCATCAGACGCCTTGAGCTCGCATTCGCGGTCTACAGAGAAATCCGAAGGAGACTCGCGGGTCGACAACCACACCGCCATCGCAGCGGCGGGTGAAATCTGGGTGTTCACCAATTGCACCGCGAAGCCAGGAATCACCTTGATCAGCGCAGTCATGACCTCATCCGCCTTGCTCTGGCTGCCTGCATCCAAAACGAGTAGGCCGTCTTTGGGATCGATCCAGACACCCACGCTACCCTGCTTGGTAAATGCCATGGGGAGCAGGGTCAAGCGGGCTTCATCCCGCAGTTCACGCACCTCTTTTTTGCCGGGCTTGCGGCCTGTGCTCACCTCGATCTGTGCGACCTGTTCTTCCACCTTGCGCTTGACTACCGAGCCGGGGACCGACTTCACTTCCATCATGAGTTTGAGTACCCATTGGCCGCCGACCACTTCGACCAACGGTCCATGGGCTTGACCACGTGGCTCCACCCAACCTACGGACTTTTCTTGACTGGCACCGCACTCGACAAAGCGGTCCGGTTGCAAAGCGTCTTCTAAATCAGCCTGGGTGACAGACCAGGGCGACGCCAAGCGGTACACGATCACGTTTTTAAACACACAACACCTATCGATTTGTTAATGGAGCATTTTCACGCATCTTTACAAAGCACCATGCTTCCTGCACATCGCAGTTACATGGCCGGACCACACTTGCTCTCAACCTGAACGCGATTCCCGCTGCCAGGTGCACCCCTAAAGGACAAACCTATGAAACCCGCATTCAAAACTTTGGTAGTTGCAGGCTTGTTGGCAACGGCTGGCTTTTCAGTGATGGCACAAAAGCACGGAAATTCTGATGAAGCCATGGGCGGTCGCCCGGGCATGCACCGGATGGATCCCGCAAAAATGGAAGAAATGCACGCCAAGCGCAGCGCTGAACTGAAAGACAAACTCAAGATCACCGCGGCCCAAGAGGCCAGCTGGACCACGTTCTCCAATGCGATGAAACCTGCCGCTCGGGCGGACAAACCCAAAATGGACCGCGCTGAATTGGCCAAGTTATCGACCCCTGAACGCTTGGACAAGATGAAAGCCATGCGTACAGAGATGACAAGTGAACACAACAGCCGCATGGAACAACGCGACCAAGCCGTAAAGACCTTTTACGCCACCCTGACACCTGAGCAAAAGAAGATTTTTGACACTGAATCTTCCAAGCACAAGGGTGGACACGGCGGGAAGTCCAAGCACTGACCTTGTGAAAGCTTCTGCTTTCAACCATTGAATTGATTTTCGTCAATCGATGTCGGGGAGGGGTGCCATAGACTGGTTTGCACTATGGCCCCAACCCCCATTTCTCGCATCACCATTCGCCAAGTGGGTTTCTTGCAACCCTTGGCCTGGCTGGCTATGGGATGGCGGGACCTGCACAGGGCGGGAATTGTCAGCCTGACCCATGGACTGGTACTGACGTTTATCGGAGCCGCGATTGTGGCCTTTGCCCGGCACCAATTTTGGCTTCTGGCAGGGGCATTGAGTGGGTTTCTCGTCATTGCACCGGTTCTCGCCACCAGCTTGTACGCACTGAGTCGCGCCCTCGAGCGGGATGAGCCTGCAGATTGGGGCGTGATTTCTCAAACTTGGTTGAATTGGCAAGACCAGCGCCTGAACCGTTGGGGCGAAGATTACTGGCGCATGTTGCGCTTCGGCATCTTGCTGGCCGGTGCTGCCACTACATGGGTATTGACGTCGGCCGCACTCATTACCTTGTTTGCACCTTCGCCGGTTCACTCGCCCATTGACTTTGTCCACTTTGTCATCTTGGCCAAAGATGGCTGGCTTTTTGAAGTCTGGCTGGCCTTGGGTGCGGTGCTGGCTGCCCCGATGTTTGCATCGACAGTGGTCGCAATGCCTTTGCTACTGGACCAACAAGTCACACTCAAAACCGCCATATTGACCAGTTGGCGGGTTGTCCTGGAAAACCCGGCAGTCATGGCGTGGTGGGCCGCCCTGATCATGGGCTTCACCTTGCTGGGATTGGCCTCATTGCTGCTCGGCTTGATTCTGGTGGTCCCCATGTTGGGCCATGCCAGCTGGCATGCCTACCGGGATTTGGTGCGGATCGAGCCCTTGTCTGACGAGGCGCCTTGATGCTGGGTTTCTCCGAAGAACAAATCGCCACTTTCGGACTCACGTTCGGAGTCGGCGCCTTTATTCTCTACATGCTGTTCATCATTGCTCAGCTGGCGTGGGAGTCAAAAGCCGGAAAGTTTGGCACCTTTGTCCTGTTTCTCGGGCTTGCCTTCGGCATGGTGGGTTTTATCGCCAAATTCCTGATTCAGTGGTTTCTTACTTCAGCACTGTGAAGCCGCCTCAGGCACCGAGCACCCGGTTTTTACCGGCTCTTTTGGCAAGGTACATCGCCTGATCCGCACGGCGTATTGCTTCGGCAGGTGTTTCACTTTCGGTCATTTGAGCCACCCCGGCACTGAAGGTGATTAACACCTTCTCGGTACCGGCCAAAAAGAACCGTTTAGTCAATTCACGCTGCAGACGGGTCATAGCCTCGATTCCCTTGTCGAGCACCGTATCGGGCAGCAAGATCACAAACTCTTCACCACCGTAGCGGGCCAGAGTGTCTTGCGGTCGCATGCATTCACGCGCGACTGTTGCCAAATGGGTGAGCGCGATATCGCCCGTAGCGTGGCCCATCGTGTCGTTGAGCTTTTTGAAGTTATCAATGTCTAACAGTGCCACACTCAACACACTCGCATTCCGCTTGGTGGTTGACACCTCACGAATAAGCGCTTCGTCGAGGCCCTTGCGGTTCAAAGCCCCTGTCAACGCATCATGGCGGGCTTGCAGGCTCACGCGGTCCAACTCTTTGTGCAGCTTGGCCAACTCGACTTCGGTTTGCTTGGCACGCTCTTGCATGGCCCCCAGCTGTTCGCGCGACATCTGACTCTCTTGCGCCATACCGCGGGTGGTACCCACAACATCTTTCAAAACAGGCGCAATGTCTGACAAGTTCTTGGCTTGCTCAATCAAGCGTGCACTTTCTTCCAATTTGCCCTGAAAACTGCCCGTGGATTGGGTCATCTGGGCCAAGCGCTCAATAAAGGTCGCCAGCATGGTGCGCATCTCATCCTGCGCCTCCAGCATTTTGAATTTGGCATCTTTTTGCTTGAAGATCACATCGTTGAGCAAGCGCTCCAGCTCGTCGATCCGGCGCAAGCTCAGAGGTGGCGTTGACACGCTGATCAAGGCATCCATCTGGCCTTTGAGCCATTGCTCATCAATGCTGAGTTCGCCGATATTGACAAACACCAGGTGCAAAAGCTTAAGCAAGCCATTACGGATTTCTGCCTGGTCCTCGGCTGCAAAAGACAAACGATGGCTGTACGCCGACAGCAAGTTTTTAAGGGTCAACGCCTCTGCCTTGGGATCGCGCATGGCTTGCAACAACTGCTGTGTTTGCTCGCGGAATCGGGCATCGTCAGTATCAAGCGCAGGTTGTGCGTATTCGATCAAACGCGCTATCTGTACAAAAAACTCGCTGGTCAGGGCTGCCGGATTGGGGGGCGCAGCTCCAGTCGCAATCTCTGCGCCAGCCAGTGGAGCACTGCCTGGTGAATCTGTTGCCATCGTCGACACAAAACCGCCATAGCCCACCAGGGCTGTTTTCACACCATCCCAGCTCAAGCGATCAATCGCGTAGTCCAGCAAGGCCTTTTGCTTTTGCTGTCCTGGTGTTTTGAGTAGCAAGGACTGCGATAGATCCCGAAGGAAATCCGCCGGGAACGGTTGTATGGACGGTATGCCAGCGATCTCGTTGTAGACCGACTGGTAATTCGCAGGCGTAGGTACCAGCTTTCTGGCGGTGAGTTGCTTCAGCGTCTCTCTGGCAATTTCAAAAGAACGTTTTTCGACCATGCGCAATTCTCTCTTTGACTCACGCCTGTACCAAGCGGGACCTCATTGTCGTTCGAATGGATGGAGAGACATCTCTCCTCTTCGCGATTGTCACTCAGACCGCGAACCTTTGATGAGAATAACTCTGTGCATAAACTTCACAACAACTCAGAGTTATCCACAAAATTTTTGAAAAACTCAAAGTTATTCAAGCTTTGGGTACAACTCAAAAGCAGAGTCACGCACAAGAGTGAGAATACCGTAAGTTATTGATTCATATAGTGAAAATTTGCTTATCCACAGAAGAGGGCAATCCTTATCTACTACTACTATTTTGAATTTAAAGAATTAAGACAATAGCAAGGAACTTTTTTTCCACTTTTTTGAGCTCGTTTTTTTTTACGAAAAAAACTTGTGTACATCTGAAATTTCGTGACTGAATCTGCTCAAACCGCACCATCGATCAAGTAAGATTTGCGTATTCGAATCCGTTCAGTACCTACAACCCTCCATGCCCGCTACTCCTGCAGCGCAAACGCGTCAGACGTTTGAAATCAAAAGCGCTCAAATGAATCTGGTCGCTTTGCTGGTGAAGTCCGCAAACTTGGAAGAGTTGTCAGAAGAACTCGCGAAAGCTTTTGGACCTGCAGGTGAAACACCTGATTTTTTTGACAACGATGCGTTAGTCATTGATTTCTCACAGGTTCCCGACAATGAGCAGCCACGGGATCTTGTGAAATTCACTGCATTTCTCAAAAGCTGTCGTTTGACACCTGTCGCTGTCCGTGGGGGTCACCCTGCATGGAAAGAGTTCGGCTTGAAAGCAGGTTTAGCAGAAGCTGAACAAGACGTGCAACTGAGCAAACAAGTTGCCAGACCGGTCGCAGCCAAAGAAACCGTTATTCAAGAAGTCATCCGGGAAGTACCCGGGCCTTCAACGATGGTGGTCGACAAGCCTTTGCGATCTGGACAAAAAGTCTATGCAAGAGGCTGCGATCTTGTGGTGTTGGCCATCGTCAACCAAGGCGCTGAAGTGGTCGCTGACGGTAACATTCATGTGTATGCACCCTTGCGTGGCAAAGCCATGGCCGGTGCGCGTGGAAACACCAAAGCGAGAATCTTTGCTTTGCAATTGGAACCTGAACTGGTGTCTATCGCCGGGGTGTACCGCACCAGCGAAAATCCCTTACCCAAAGACATCCACGGGAAAACCGCCCAGATTCGCTTGAGCGAAGATGGGCAAGAAAAATTACTGATTGAAGCCCTCAAGGCTTAACGTTCCACACCTTTTGAAAGATTAGCTTTTCATGACCAAGATCATTGTTGTCACATCAGGTAAGGGGGGCGTTGGAAAGACAACGACCAGCGCAAGTTTTGCAACAGGTCTGGCGATGAGAGGCGCAAAAACAGCGGTTATCGACTTTGACGTAGGTTTACGGAATCTGGATCTGATCATGGGTTGCGAACGCCGCGTGGTGTACGACCTGATCAATGTGATCCAGGGAGAAGCCAACCTGAACCAGGCGCTTATCAAAGACAAGCAGTGCGACAACCTTTACATCCTGGCAGCTTCGCAAACCCGGGACAAAGATGCACTGACCCAGGAAGGCGTAGAAAAAGTCCTTAAGGATTTGTCCGCTCTGGATTTCGAATTCATCGTGTGCGATTCACCCGCCGGTATTGAAACCGGTGCACTCATGGCGATGCATTTTGCCGATGAAGCCTTGGTGGTTACCAACCCTGAAGTGTCTTCTGTCCGGGATTCTGATCGTATTTTGGGAATGCTGTCGAGCAAGACCAAACGCGCCATGGAAGGCGGAACGCCTATTAAAGAGCATTTGCTGATTACCCGCTACAACCCTGCGCGAGTCGATCAGGGACAAATGTTGTCCTTGGACGATATCCAGGACATCTTGCGTATTCCTTTGATCGGCGTTATCCCCGAGAGCGAGTCTGTTTTGCAGGCATCGAACCAAGGTGTTCCTGCCGTTCACATGCAAGGCAGTGATGTGTCAGAGGCTTACAAAGACGTGATTGATCGTTTCTTGGGCACTGACAAGCCGATGCGTTTTACAGAAGCACCCAAACAAAGTCTGCTGAAACGCTTGTTTGGAGGCAAGTAAGGCCATGTCACTTCTTTCCTTTTTGCTTGGTGAAAAGAAAAAAACAGCAAGTGTTGCCAAAGAGCGTTTGCAAATTATTCTTGCCCACGAGCGCAGCGGCCGCAATGCCGCCGAACCGGATTACCTACCTGCGTTACAACGTGACTTGGTCGCCGTTATCAGCAAATACATCCATATCAATCCGGATGACATCAAGGTAAATCTGGAGCGCCAGGACAATCTTGAGGTTTTGGAAGTCAAGATCGAACTGCCTGACGCTCGTTAAGCGATTCAGGTCACCGGCAGCGTGGTTCTGTCGATGACGCGGCGCAAGACGAAACTGGAGTGCACACCGGTAACGCCGTCGATACGGGTGAGCTTGTTGAGTAGCAAGGCTTGGTAATGATCCATGTCCTTGACGGCAACTTTGATCTGGTAATCCGCATCCTGTCCGGTGATTAACAGGCACTCCAACACTTCCGGCAGGACTGCAACACTGGCTTCGAAGTTGGCAAAACGCTCCGGTGTGTGCCGATCCATGGAAATGTGGACGAGTGCTATCAGCGATAGGCCCAGCTTTTTTGCGTCCAGCATCGCCCTGTATCCCAGAATCAAACCAGACTCTTCCAAAGCGCGGACGCGTCTCAAACACGGTGATGGAGACAAACCAATGCGGTCCGCAAGGTCCTGATTGGCAATACGGCCATCTACTTGAAGAATTTCCAAAATTTGCTGGTCATAGCGATCGATATTCATTGGATTCCAATTTTTTATTGATTATTGAAATATTGTGCCATTAATACGCGAAATCTCTGCAATTACGCTATAACCTGACTCACCCTCAGTTTTACACTTTAGCCATGGATTGAACAACGATCCTGTTGAACGAAGTGATCCGATCAAGATCACTTTTTCGGGAACTCTGCAAACCGGATGACCCGTAAAAAATGCCCTGACCTCCACCCGGAGTCAGGGCATTTTTTTCGCCGCTAGGATGTCAGCATGACTGAACAAGCTTCTCACCAAACAGTTTTGCAAAATCTACTGTTTCAACAACGAGTTGCCGCCTTGGGGACCGTGGACGAACACGGGGATCCACAGGTATCGATGGTGCCTTTTGCCTTAGACCGTGAAACGGGTCATTTGGTCATCCTTGTGAGTACTTTGTCCACGCATACAGCCAACTTGAGAAAACAAGCATCAGCTGGTTTGATGGTCATGCAGCCAGAACAAGCCGGCACAGGCGTTCATGCGCTGCCACGCGTATCACTGCAAGTGGAAGCTAGTTTTGTGGACCGTGATGCGGCAATCTGTGGGCAAACGAAAGAGATCTATACCAACCGGTTTCCGGACATGGCATTCATGACCGATTTTGCTGATTTTTCACTGGTACGTCTGGTTCCACGATCCGTACGCCTGATTTCAGGCTTTGGAGCCGCCCGAAAAATTGAACTTTCTCAATGGATAGGCGCTATGGCCCCAGATTAGGCTTGTTCAATAAACTTGACCATCACTTTGGCAAAGTCTTGGCCTTCGTGCCCGTGCTCTAAGCTTTCCATACTCTCTGCGTAATGGGCTTCGCCCAAGACGTGTTTGCGTTTATTCAGCAGATAGGCGCTGTAATCTTCTACAAACTCCGGATGCGGCTGTATGCACAGCACTTCATTCCCTTTCGCGTACGCCGCAATCGGACAGCGGTCACTGCTGGCTAGTAAGCGGGCACCTTCCGGCAACTCCAGAACTTGATCTTGATGGCTTGCCAATAAGGCAAACTGCTCCCGGCCACTAGCTGCGAAATCCGCGTCATGCCATTGATAGGTGTTGCGACCGGTCACCCAGCCTTGAGGAGCTCTTGCCACCTTGGCGCCGAGACAATAAGCAATTAATTGATGGCCAAAACAGATACCCAGCAATTTGGTGTCGGTCTTCAGGAGTTCGGTAACCCGAAGACGCAGCTCGACGACCCAAGCTTCATCAGAAAACGAATCGGCTTTACTGCCAGTTAACAAGACAGCGTCGTAATCGTCAAAAGAGGCAGGGTATTGCTGGAGGGGGGTGCTGAAATGATCCATCGCCCAGTCTGTTGCGCCAGCTTGACGCAAAACCTTTTCCAGCATCGCACCGTAGCTGCGATAGGTTGGAACCAGTGCTTCGTCGATTGTGTCGTTGTCCAGAATACAAATTTTCATCATCTCGCCTGTCGCTGTTTCACTAAGAAAACCACACCTAATCGGCCGGGAATCCCCGCCGAATATCGCTTTTGAGCGCTCCATGCTACATTAGCGAGTCGCCAAAAAGCGATTGGCAGTGTGAATGCGTGATGCAAAAACACAATTCTCCCGGCTGTGGAGAGTCCAATCCGGCTCCAATAAAGCCACTTGCAGCGATAGATTCCACGAAACGGCAGCTTTTCTCCTCGTGAGCACTTTGCCTCTGCTGTGGCCAGCGTGTTTGTATTTTATTGATTCAGAACCGAAATTAGATTGACGATTTGCATCCAGTCATCACCGGCAAACACCGCATTGCTGCCCGCACCCAGTCACATTGTGTTGGAAGGCAGCTGCACAAGCACTGATCGTGAGCGTTAACGCATCAACCGATCGAATCATGCGCAATCACGACAAATTTTTCACGCTGGATGCAACTGCAGTCGCTGCAATCGCATCAGGCAATCATGGGGTTCTGGCCTTGTCGGTCCCCGGTAATACATAAGTTCAGAGGACGTTATATGGCTAAAGAAGATCTGATTGAAATGATGGGCGTAGTGAACGAAGTTCTGCCCGATACGCGTTTTCGCGTGACTCTGGATAACGGTCACCAGCTGATCGCTTATTCGGCGGGCAAGATGCGCAAGAACCACATCCGCATTTTGGCGGGTGACCGTGTGTCCCTCGAGTTGTCTCCTTACGACCTGAGCAAGGGTCGTATCAACTTCCGTCACATTGAAGGCCGCGGCCCGATGACCCCACGTCGCTGATCAGCGCAAAAGGAGCCGGCCGCAAAGCGCTTTTTAGTGCGTTCAGGCCGGTACTTCAGTTCTCTCGTATCTCCGCCAATTTTGATTGGTGGAGGAGTGCAAAAGCATGAATTTGCATGGGCCCTTGCCCATGTCCGACCGGGTGCAATGCCTTGGTCTACGGGTTCAGGACTACGTTCACCATAGAAACATCCATCAAATTTGCTACTGATTTGATAGCTGCCTGCGCAGACTCTGTGAGCGCCGGAGCCCGATTTTCCTTATAACTTGAAGGTCGCCACCACCTGTACCAGGTCATTGGCCTGACTCTTCAAGCTGCTGGCGGCGGCTGCCATTTCTTCCACCAAGGCGGCGTTCTGTTGGGTAGCCTGGTCCATCTGGGTAACCGCTTCTCCGACTTGGGAGACACCGGCACTCTGCTCAGAGCTCGCTGCGCTGATGGCTCCCATGATGTTGGTCACCCGGCGGATGCTGCTGACGACTTCGGTCATGGTCTCGCCAGCCTTATCTACCATGCTGCTGCCCTGCTCCACCCGCGCCACACTGGCGTTGATCAGGCTCTTGATTTCTTTGGCGGCTTCGGCACTGCGGCCAGCGAGTAAACGGACTTCGGAAGCTACCACCGCAAAGCCTCTTCCCTGCTCACCGGCCCTGGCTGCTTCGACTGCGGCGTTCAGGGCCAGGATGTTGGTCTGGAAAGCGATGCCGTCGATCACGCTGATGATGTCTGCAATTCTGCGGCTGGACTCATTGATGCCTTTCATTGTCTCCACCACTTGGCCCACCACTTCGCCACCTTGAATAGCTACAGTGGAAGCATTCATGGCCAACTGATTAGCTTGGCGGGCAGAGTCGGCTGTTTGTTTGACGGTGGAGCCGAGTTCCTCCATGGAGGCTGCGGTTTCTTCCAAGGCGCTGGCTTGTTGTTCGGTACGTGCACTCAGATCATGGTTACCTTGGGCAATTTCAGAACTGGCGGTGGCGACAGATTCGGAGCCCGAACGCACTTGGTAGACGACGCTGGCCAGTTTGGCTTGCATGCGCTGTAACGCAGCCAGCAGTTGACCTGTCTCGTTCATCGAATCCACGGTAATGGCTTTAGACAAATCACCATCTGCGATGTTGTCAGCCAAATCGATCACCGTCGATATCGGCCCGGTCACCGACTTGGTGACCCACAAGGTGGCGAAAACTGCAGCGATCGCACCCACCAGCAAGGCCGTGAGCATGGAGACACGCGCGGTATGGAAGCTTTTTTCGGTTTTACTGCTGGCCGTTGTGGCACCGGTTTGGTTGTATTCCGAGATCTTTCTGGTTGTGACAATGATTTTGTCAAACAAGACTTTGCCGTCCCCTTCCAGCAGCTTGCGGGCCGGAAACTTTTCGCGTTTGGTGGACATATCCATCAACTGCGCGTGCAATGCCTGATACGCCTTCCAATCGGTTTCCAAAGCAGCGAACAGGACTTTTTCGTCAGGTTCGTTCACCACCTTGCCGTATTCCTGGCGGGTGGCTTCGACGGTCGCTACTGCTTGCGAAGCCAACTTGTCGATGCGTTCCATGGCACCTTCATCGGTGTTGAGCACATGCTGGCTTTCCCATGCCCGCAAATCGGCCAAGCCCGCTTTCAGATCGCCCACCAGGCCAATAGTGGGTAGCCAATTGGTTGTGATAGCGGTGGTGTCGTGGCGCATGGCTTGCATCTGCGAGATTGCAAGCACCACGACGGCAACCAGCAGCGCGGTCAGACCGCCCATCACGGCCATCAGGCGCGTGGAAATATTCATATCTTTCATAGTCATGGCCTGTCTCCTTATTGTTATAGCGGGGCCAAAGTAGCAAGTGTCGCAACGACGAAAAAGGCCCATAACAACGGTGTTTCCGTCGCTATGGGCCTTCAAGGCTTCAAACAGTACGCAATTTTTTAGTGGGAATCGCGCGGAACAGCCGCTCCGCTTCCGCCCACCAAAAAGTCCAGGTCGGCACCCAAGTGCGCTTGTTGCACGGTTTCGACATAGAGCTTGTACCAACCGCGTTTCGGCTTTTCAGGCGATTTCCACAGGGCCAAACGGCGCGCGAGCTCTTCGTCTGAAATCTCAAGATGCAGTTTGCGCTCCGGCACATTGAGTTCAATCATGTCGCCGTTTTGCACC
>DGQR01000143.1:0-15174 GCA_002390825.1 Rhodoferax sp. UBA4409 | reverse complement strand
CATGTCGCCGTTTTGCACCACGGCCAACGGGCCGCCAGCCGCCGCTTCCGGAGAAGTGTGCAAAACCGTCGTGCCATAAGCGGTGCCACTCATGCGCGCATCGGAAATGCGCACCATATCGGTGATGCCCTTTTTGAGCACCTTGGGTGGCAGGGGCATGTTGCCGACTTCCGCCATGCCGGGGTAACCGCGCGGGCCACAGTTCTTCAACACCATGACGCTGTTTTCATCGATGTCCAGGTCAGGATCATCAATCTTGGCGTGGAACTCTTCAATCGATTCAAACACCACGGCGGGCCCACGGTGCTGCAGCAAATGCTTGGACGCGGCAGACGGTTTGATCACGGCGCCGTTGGGGGCCAGATTGCCACGGACCACCGCAATGCCAGCTGCCGGCATGAAAGGATCGTCGACAGTTTTGATCACGTCGCGGTTGTAGCAAGGGGCGTTGGCCACGTTTTCACGGATGGTTTTTCCGTTTACTGTGAGCGCATCTCCGTGCAGCATCGGCAAAATTTCGCGCATCACTGCGGGCAAGCCGCCGGCGTAGCAAAAATCTTCCATCAGGTACTTGCCCGACGGTTGCAGGTTCAAGATGTTGTTGACTTCCGAACCCAGCTTGTCGAAGTCTTCGAGCTTCAGGTCGACGCCGATGCGCCCTGCAATCGCCAGCAAGTGAATGACTGCGTTGGTGGAGCCACCGATTGCCGCATTGGTGCGGATGGCATTCTCAAACGCCTGTCGCGTCATGATCTGCGACATCTTGATGTCTTGCTTGACCATTTCTACGATGCGGCGGCCTGTTAATTGAGCCAGGCGTTTGCGGCGTGTATCTGCGGCAGGAATGGCTGCATTTTCAGGCAGTGCCATGCCCAGCGCTTCCACCATGCTGGCCATGGTGGACGCAGTTCCCATCGTCATGCAGGTGCCGCTGGAACGGTGCATGTCGCTCTCGCAAGACGAAAACTCCGCCATCGTCATCTCACCGGCGCGCACCATTTCCGACATTTGCCAGACACCCGTGCCGGAGCCCACATCTTTCCCACGGAACTTGCCGTTGAGCATAGGGCCGCCCGACAAACCGATGGTCGGCAGGTCACAGCTGGCCGCACCCATCATCAATGAGGGTGTTGTCTTGTCACAACCCATGAGCAGCACCACGCCATCAATCGGGTTGCCACGGATACTTTCTTCAACATCCATCGATGCCAGATTGCGGAACAACATGGCCGTGGGGCGCAGCTGGGTTTCACCCAGCGACATCACCGGAAATTCGAGTGGGAACCCGCCGGCTTCATACACCCCGCGCTTGACGAATTCAGCCAACTCACGGAAGTGGCCATTGCAAGGGGTTAATTCGCTCCAGGTGTTACAAATGCCGATGATCGGGCGGCCATCCAGCAAGTCGTGCGGATAGCCTTGGTTCTTGATCCAGCTACGGTGCACAAAACCATCGCGGTCCTGGCGGCCGAACCATGCTTGGCTGCGGCGAAATGGGGGTTTTTCGGAATCCATGGGGTTGCCTCTTTATTAGTGGAGGCGGGGCCTCCGGTTCTTGACAGCAGGCATGGTAACAATGCACAGTGATAATAGAAAATGAATTTAGAGACAGTTCATATATCTATATTGCAATCAAATTTGAGAAAAAATGATGTCAGACCCCACAAAACTCGCCCGTTATCTCAGTCTGGAAGGTAAAAACGTTTTCATTACCGGTGGCGGCACCGGTATCGGCGCGGCCATCGTCACCGCCTTTGTGGAACAGGGTGCCCATGTGGCCTTTGTGGACGTAGCCGAGGCCGAAAGCCGCGCACTGGCATCGCAGCTGGCAAGTGGCAGCAAGGCAAAAATCTGGTGGCGCACCTGTGATGTGCGCGATGTAGCAGCGCTGCAGGCCGCAACCAACGATGCCGCCCGCGAACTGGGTGACTTTTCGGTATTGGTGAACAACGTGGCGCGCGACGATCGCCATACGCTGGAATCGGTGACCACCGAATATTGGGATGAGCGCATGTCGGTCAACCAGCGCCCGGCGTTTTTTGCGATTCAGTCCCTGGTGCCCGGCATGAAACGGCTCGGCGGCGGCTCCATCATCAACCTCGGCTCTACTGGTTGGCAAACCAAAGGGAGCGGCTACCCCTGCTACGCGATTGCCAAATCGTCCGTGAACGGCTTGACCCGGGGTTTGGCAGATAGCCTGGGTGCTGATCGCATCCGCATCAACACCGTGTCGCCCGGGTGGGTGATGACAGAGCGCCAAATCAGCATGTGGCTCAATGCAGAGGGCGAAGCCGACATCCAGCGCAACCAGTGTTTGCCGGACAAACTCCAACCTTCCGATGTTGCGCGTATGGTCCTGTTCCTCGCGTCTGACGACGGCGCGATGTGTACCGCCCAGGAATTCAAAGTCGACGCAGGCTGGAACTAAGCGGGGCAGGGCTCAGACCGCTGTGCTGGGCTCCACGCTGAAAGCCTTGCCGTAGACCGTCATGGCAGAGGCTTTCAGCGCGCGCAAAACCACCTCGCCGGCGGGCGACAAAAGCCGGTCCCGCCGGGTGATGAACCCGAAGGGTTCCATCTCGCAAGGCATGGCCACCGGCAAAATCGACATCAGTCCGTGGTTGGCGTAATACCGCGCGACGTCTACCGCCATCACACTCACCATGTCGCTCTGCTGCATCATTTTGCTGATGAATAGCAGCGCGCTGGTCTCCACGCTATTGGATGGCTGCTCCAACCCGAGCTCCTGAATCATCAGATCAAACCGGTGTCGCAACATGCTGCCCGCCGGGGGCAAGATCCAGCCGAACTTGAACACATCGTCCAGACTCGGTTTGATGGCGGTCAGCAAAGGGTGCCCCGGGCGGGCCACTGCACAAATGGGCTCTTCGGCCACCATTTCGTAACGCAAAGCCGCCTTGTCGTGCTCGGGTGACAAGCGGCCGACCACGATATCCAGGGTGCCGCGGTTCAGTTTCTCGATCAGCACATTGCTGGGTTCGATCTGGATGGTGATCTGCAGGTTCGGGTGCGCTTGTTTGACCGCTGCCACTGTGGGTGGCAAAAGCGCCAATCCGGGTGCCGTGATGGAGCCGATGTTCACCTGCCCGAACTGTCCGTTTTTGGCGGCCTGCAATTCCTCGTGGGCCTGATTCAGGCTCGCAAGGGCAGCACGCGCGTGGCGAATCATGGTGTCGCCGTACCAAGTCGGGCGCATGCCGCGCGGCAATCGCTCAAACAGCGACACCCCCAGCACATCTTCCAGATCTTTCAGCAATTTAGACGCAGCGGGCTGCGTCATGTTCAGTACTTGCGCCGCCCGGTGGATGTTGCCCTCCTCCGCCAATGCGACCAATAGCAAAAGTTGCCTGGTTTTGAGCCTTGCACGTAAGAACCAATGGGTGTAATTCGTCATTTAGGGTTAGCACCAATCTGCATTTGCATATCGAATAAGCCTCAAACTATATTGGAAATAAATCAATGTGGTAAGTAAGATTTGCCGCCTGAGCCGAAATGGCGAAGACGTATCTGACAGAAGCAATCAAACACAGGAGACATTTCATGACAGCACGTAGAACCACCCTCAAGGCGCTTGCAGCAAGCCTTGCCATGGGTCTGGCATTCGGCACTACCGTGGCCAACGCACAAGACAAGGGCCTGGTCGGCGTCGCAATGCCCACCAAAAGCTCTACCCGCTGGATCGCCGACGGCAACAGCATGGTCGCTGCTTTGGCAGCCAAGGGCTACAAGGCCGATTTGCAATACGCCGAAGACGACATCCCCAACCAGTTGGCCCAGATCGAAAACATGATCACCAAGGGTGCCAAGGTGTTGGTGATTGCCGCGATTGACGGCACCACCCTGACCAACGTGCTGCAAAAAGCCGCAGACAAGGGCATCAAGGTCATCTCGTATGACCGCTTGATCGTCGGCTCCAAGAACGTCGATTACTACGCTACTTTCGACAATTTCCAAGTGGGCGTATTGCAAGCCCAGTCCCTGGAAAAAGCATTGGGTCTGAAAGAAGGCAAGGGCCCTTTCAACATCGAATTGTTCGGTGGCTCCTCTGACGACAACAACGCCTTCTTCTTCTACGACGGCGCCATGTCCGTGCTGGATCCGTACATCAAGTCCGGCAAGCTGGTGGTTCGCTCCAAGCAAACCGGCATGCAAAAAGTGGCAACCCTGCGTTGGGACGGCCAAGTGGCACAAGCCCGTATGGAAAACCTGTTGAGCGCCTTCTACGGCAAAGACAAAGTGAACGCTGTTTTGTCTCCGTACGACGGCATCTCCATCGGTATCCTGTCCGCACTCAAGGGTGTGGGTTACGGTACTGCGGCTCAGCCCATGCCTTTCGTGAGCGGCCAGGACGCAGAAGTGCCTTCCGTGAAGTCCATCATCCGCAAGGAACAGTACTCCACCATCTTCAAAGACACCCGCGAACTCGCCAAAGTGGCTGCCAACATGGTCGATGCCGTGATGACAGGCAAACAACCTGAAATCAACGACACCAAGACCTACAACAACAAGATCAAGGTGGTGCCTTCCTACCTGCTCAAACCTGTGGCTGTGGACTTGTCCAACTACAAGCAAGTGTTGGTGGGTAGCGGATACATCAAAGAAGAGCAGCTGAAGTAATCTTTAGCGGCGGTAAAGAGGCCCTGTGCCCCACAGCACAGGGCTTTTTACATTCTTCTGGTTCAAGAGAACGATCGTTGAGGCACCATGGCTGAACCCATTTTAGAAATGCGTGGAATGCGCAAGACATTCCACGGCGTGACCGCCCTAAGCAATGTGAACCTCACAGTGCAAGAGGGCCAGATCCACGCCGTCGTCGGCGAAAACGGCGCCGGCAAATCCACCCTGATGAAAGTGCTGAGCGGCGTCTACCCCCACGGTGACTACGAAGGCACCATCCGCTACCAGGGCGAAGAATGCCGCTTCCGCGGCATCCACGACAGCGAAGAAAAAGGCATCATCATCATCCACCAGGAGCTGGCGCTGGTGCCGCTGCTGTCAATTACCGAGAACATTTTTCTCGGCAACGAACAAGCCAAAGGCGGGGTGATTGACTGGAACGCGTCTTACGTCAAAACACAGGCTTTGTTGAACAAAGTCGGTTTGAAAGAATCCCCCAACACCCTGATCACCAATCTGGGCGTCGGCAAACAGCAGCTCATCGAGATTGCCAAAGCGCTATCCAAAGAGGTCAAGCTGTTGATCCTGGATGAGCCCACCGCCAGTCTGAACGAAACCGACAGCGATGCGCTGCTGGAACTGCTACTCGAACTCAAGCGCCAAGGCATCTCCTGCATCCTGATTTCGCACAAGCTCAATGAGATCTCCAAGGTGGCAGACGCGATCACGGTGCTGCGCGACGGTGCGACGGTGGCCACGCTGGACTGCCGCGCAGAACCTGTCAGTGAAGATCTCATCATCCGCCACATGGTCGGGCGTGAAATGGCGGACCGCTACCCCAAGCGTACGCCCCATGTGGGCGACACCGTGTTTGAAGTGCGCGATTGGGTGGTGCACCACGCGATTCACCCCGAGCGCAAAGTCATCAAGGGCGTGAACCTGCACGTGAAACGCGGTGAGATTGTCGGTATTGCCGGCCTCATGGGCGCTGGGCGCACCGAACTGGCCATGAGCATCTTCGGCCGCACCTATGGCCAGAACATCAGCGGCAAAGTGCTGCTCAATGGCAAAGAAGTCGACACCAGCACCGTGCAAAAAGCCATTGACCACGGCATTGCCTACGTGACTGAAGACCGCAAGGGCTACGGGCTGGTGCTGGACGAAACCATTGCCTGGAATACCACGCTGGCCAACCTGCCTGCAGTGTCCAACAAAACGGTGGTCGACGAAGGCAAAGAGTTCAGCGTGGCTCAGGATTTCCGCAAAAAGCTCAATATCCGCAGCCCCAATGTGTTTGCCCGCACCGTCAATTTGTCGGGTGGCAATCAGCAAAAAGTGGTGCTGAGCAAGTGGCTGTTTTCGGAGCCCGAAGTGCTCATCCTCGATGAGCCTACCCGCGGTATCGACGTGGGTGCCAAGTATGAGATTTACACCATCATCGCGCAGCTCGCCGCCGAGGGGAAATGCGTGCTGATGATCTCCAGCGAGATGCCCGAGTTGCTGGGCATGTGCGACCGAATCTGTGTATTGAATGAAGGTGCTTTTGTGGCGGAATTCCCGGCTGCAGAGGCAACACAAGAAAAAATTATGCGTTCTATCGTGACGTCAGGAGTGAACTGAAATGACAAGCACAACCCCGGAAACAAACGCCCCCGCCACCGGTGGCGGCATGGCTTTCCTGAAAAGCAACCTGCGTGAATACGGCCTGCTGATTTCACTGGTCATCATCATGGTGTTCTTCCAGGTGCAGACAGACGGCACCTTGTTTCAGCCCCTGAACCTGACCAACCTGATTTTGCAAAACAGCTACATCATCGTGATGGCGCTGGGCATGCTGTTGGTTATTGTGGCCGGCCACATTGACCTGTCGGTCGGCTCGGTGTGCGGCTTTATCGGCGCCGTTGCCGCGGTGTTGATGGTCAACTACAACTGGCACTATGTGCCCGCCGCCATCGTCTGTTTGATTCTGGGCGGCGTTATCGGCGCAGCCCAAGGCTATTGGGTCGCGTTCTACAAGATCCCGTCTTTCATCGTGACGCTGGCTGGCATGTTGGTCTTCAAGGGTTTGGCTTTGGCAGTGCTCGAAGGCGCCTCCGTGGGCCCTTTCCCGCCCGAGTTTCAGTTGCTCAGCACCGGCTTTATTCCTGACCCGTTTGCCGGCGAAACTTTGCGTGTGGCCACTCTGGTGATCGGCTTGCTGATTGCCTTGGTGATGTTGATTGCCAAGGTGCGTGGTCGTGCAGACCGTGCGGCGCATGGCATGGAGAACGAGCCCATCGCTTTCTTCGCGATTGCCAACCTGATTTTTGTTGCCATGATCGTGGCCTTCAGCTACCAGCTGGCCTCGTACAAAGGCTTGCCCAACGTGCTGGTCGTCATGTTGCTGTTGATGCTGGTCTATGACTTTATCGCCTCCCGCACCACCATCGGCCGCCGCATTTACGCCCTGGGCGGCAACGAAAAAGCGGCACGCCTTTCCGGTATCCGCACCGAGCGTTTGACCTTCTACACCTTCATCAACATGGGTGTGTTGGCTGCGCTGGCCGGTCTGATCTTTGCTGCCCGCCTGAACACCGCCACCCCCAAAGCGGGCTTGGGTTTTGAGCTCGATGTGATTGCCGCTTGCTTCATCGGTGGTGCATCCGCTTCCGGTGGTGTGGGCAAGGTGCTGGGCGCGGTGATTGGCGCTTTCATCATGGGCGTCATGAACAACGGCATGTCCATCATGGGCATTGGTATCGACTACCAGCAGGTCATCAAGGGCCTGGTCTTGTTGGCAGCCGTCTGCTTCGACGTCTACAACAAAAACAAATAAGGACTCACCATGTACTCCGCCTCTAACGCCCGCTACAAGGGTGTGTTCCCTGTCGTCCCTACGACCTTCAACGACGCCGGTGAGCTGGACCTGGACAGCCAGAAACGCTGTGTCGACTTCATGATCGAAGCCGGCTCCACCGGCCTGTGCATCCTGGCCAACTTTTCCGAGCAGTTTGTGCTGGCCGATGCCGAGCGCGAAGTGCTCACCAAAACCATCCTCGCGCATGTGAATGGCCGGGTGCCGGTCATCGTGACCACCACCCACTTCAGCACCCAGGTCACCATTGCGCGCAGCGTACAGGCCCAGCAGCTGGGAGCCTCTATGGTCATGGTCATGCCGCCGTACCACGGTGCCACCATTCGCGTGCCTGAAGGCCAGATTTACGAGTACTTTGCCCGCCTGTCGGATGCGATTGATATTCCCATCATGATCCAGGACGCACCGGTAAGCGGCACGCCCCTGTCGGTGCCTTTCCTGGCCCGCATGGCGCAAGAGATCAAGCAGGTGTCGTATTTCAAGATCGAAACAGCAGGTGCTGCCTCCAAGCTGCGCGAACTCATTCGGGTGGGCGGTGCGGCGATTGAAGGCCCGTGGGATGGCGAAGAAGCCATCACCCTCATGCCCGATCTGGACGCCGGCGCCACCGGCGCCATGACTGGCGGTGCCTACCCCGACGGCATCCGCAAGGTTGTGGACGCCTATGCCGCCGGCCGTCGTGACGAGGCCGCCGCTCACTACCAGCAGTGGCTGCCCCTCATCAATTTTGAAAACCGCCAGGGCGGCATACTCACCGCCAAGGCCCTGATGAAAGAAGGTGGCGTCATCGCTTGCGAAGCCGGCCGCCACCCCTTCCCCGCTATGCACCCCGACACCCGCGCCGGTTTGATCGACACGGCCAAGCGTCTGGACCCGATGGTGTTGCGCTGGGGCCGGTAAACCCGCTCACTACCCTGCAAGGACCCCGCCCCCATGTCAGAAAACACCGTCTTCCAACTCCTGGGTCGCCGCTTGCGACTGGCCGTGATCGGTGGGGGCCCCGGTTCCTTCATAGGCGCCATGCACCGCCAAGCCGCGCGGCTGGATGACCGGTATGAGCTGGTGGCCGCAGCGCTGTCATCAGACCCCGAGCGATCCAAAGCCGGTGGTCAAAGCATTGGCGTTCCAGCAGACCGCTGTTACGTCGATGGCAGCGCGATGATCGAAGCCGAAGCCCAGCGCGCCGATGGTGCCGAGGTCGTGGCCATCATGACGCCCAATGACAGCCATTTCCGCTTTTCCATGCTCGCGCTGGAACACGGCATGGATGTCATTTGCGACAAGCCCATGACCAACACCCTGCAAGAAGCCGAGGCGCTGCACGCCAAGGTGCAGAGCAGCGGTCGTGTGTTTTGCCTGACCCACAACTACACCGGCTACCCCATGGTGCGCCAAGCCAAGGCCATGGTGATGGAAGGTTTGTTGGGTGACATCCGCTTGGTGCAGGTGGAATATGTGCAGGGCGGCCGCGCCAAGGGCGGCCCCGGTCGCAAGGCCTGGAAAGAAGACCCGGCCCGTGGTGGCCCCTCGCTCGTGATGGGTGATATCGGCACCCACGCCCACAACCTGCTGCGCTTTATCACCGGCCTCGAAGTCGCCGAGGTGGCTGCCGATGTAGGCACCATCGTGCCCGACCGCATCACCCACGACTATGCCGGCGCCATGCTGCGCATGAGCAATGGTGCTCGCGGCAGCTTCTGGGTCACACAGGCCGCAGCGGGTGTGGAAAACGGCCTGCGCATCCGCGTGAGTGGTTCGTCGGGCAGTGTGGAGTGGCATCAGGAGCACCCGCAGGTGCTGCAGTTCAAACCGCTGGACGCCCCCGCCCAAGTGCGCACCCCCAATGGCCCCGGCACCTTGCCCCTGGCGGCCCGCGCCTCGCGCATCGTGGCCGGCCACCCCGAAGGTTTTCATGAGGCGTTTGCCAACTTGTATACCAATGCGGCAGACACCATTGCCGCGCAGCGCAGTGGCAACACGCCAGACCCGCTGAACCAGTTTTTCCCGAATGCGACCGACGGCTTGCAAGGCATCCGCTTTGTGGCCGCTGCTATCGAGTCCAGCCGCCACAACGGCGCTTGGACCACCGTTTAACTAACCTCATCACACCATGACCACCCAACACAACAACCTGATCAACGGCGAATGGCTCGCCGGCACTGGCTACTCGGCGAACATCAATCCCTCTAACCTGGCGGACGTTGTCGGTGAGTACGCCCAAGCCGATGTGACCCAACTCAACGCTGCGGTAGCGGCCGCCCAAAAGGCCTTCCCCGCCTGGTCCACCGGCGGCATCCAGGCCCGCGCTGATGCGCTCGACAAAATCGGCAATGAAATCCTGGCCCGCAAAGAAGAGCTGGGCACCCTGCTCTCCCGCGAAGAGGGCAAAACCCGCGCTGAAGGCATTGGCGAAGCGGCCCGTGCCGGCAACATCTTCAAGTTCTTCGCAGGTGAATGTCTGCGCCTGGCGGGTGAAACATTGCCCTCGGTGCGCCCCGGCATCGGCGTGGAAGTCACCCGCGAGCCTCTGGGCGTGATCGGCCTGATCACTCCCTGGAACTTCCCTATCGCTATTCCCGCCTGGAAGATTGCACCTGCACTGGCCTATGGCAACTGCGTGGTCCTGAAGCCTGCAGACCTGGTGCCCGGTTGCGCTTGGGCGCTGGCCGACATCATTCACCGCAGCGGTATTCCTGCCGGTGTGTTCAACCTCGTCATGGGCTCGGGCCGCGTGATTGGTGATGCCTTGGTCAACCACCCCGGTATCACCGCCGTGAGCTTCACTGGCTCGGTAGGCGTGGGCCAGCGCATTGCCGCCGCCTGTGCCGGTCACATGAAAAAAGTGCAGCTGGAAATGGGTGGCAAGAACCCCCAAGTGGTGCTGGACGATGCCGACCTCAACGTGGCGGTCGAGCTCAGTGTGCAAAGCGCCTTCTACTCCACCGGCCAGCGCTGCACCGCGTCCAGCCGCCTGATCGTGACTGACAAGATTTATCCCGCCTTCATCGAAGCCATGCAAAAACGCATGGCCGCCATCAAGGTGGGCGACGCGCTTGCTGCGGGCACCGACATCGGCCCCGTGGTGTCCCAAGCGCAACTGGAACAAGATTTGTCGTATGTGGAAATCGGCAAGCTTGAGGGCGCCACGCTACTCACCGGTGGCGAACGCCTGACGCGCGATACCGAGGGCTTCTACATGGCCCCGGCCCTGCTGGTGGACAGCACCCCGTCCATGCGCATCAACCGCGAAGAAATCTTCGGCCCGGTGGCCAGCGTCATCCGCGTCAAAGATTACGACGAAGCTTTGGCCGTCGCCAATGACACGCCCTTTGGCCTGTCCGCCGGCATCGCCACCACCAGCCTCAAATACGCCACCCACTTCAAGCGCCACAGCCAGGCCGGCATGGTGATGGTGAACCTGCCCACTGCGGGTGTGGACTACCACGTGCCCTTCGGCGGGCGCAAAGGCAGCAGCTACGGCTCGCGCGAGCAGGGCAAATATGCGGCCGAATTCTTCACCACGGTGAAGACGACTTACACACTGGCATAAGCAGCAAGGCCCCCCGCATGCGCACCCTTCGACGGATCTTTTTGAGCAGTTTGTTGTTGGTGTCCATGCCCTGGGCCCAGGCGCAGAACAGCAAGGGCGGTGTGGGCATCCTGATGCCCACCGTCACCTCCCAGCGCTGGGTGGTGGACGGCCTGGCCATGGTGCGCGCCATGGACAAGCTCGGTTACCGACCTGACCTCAAATACGCCAACGATGATGTCGCCACCCAGATCGCCCAAACCGAGGAGATGCTCAAAAGTCCCGACATGAAGGTGCTGGTCATCGGCGCCATCGACGGCAGCAAGCTCGCCCCCGTGTTGAAGAAAGCGGCTGACCGGCAAATCAAGGTCATTGCCTATGACCGCCTGATCCGCGACACACCGTATGTGGACTACTACGCTACCTTTGATAACTTTCAGGTGGGCGTTCTGCAGGGCAGTTACATCATCGAGCACCTTGGCGTCGACAAAGGCAAAGGCCCATTCACCATCGAGCTGTTTGGCGGCTCTTCCGACGACAACAACGCCTTCTTTTTTTACGACGGCGCCATGTCGGTGCTCAAACCGTATATCGACAAAGGCCGCCTGGTCGTGGGCTCCGGCCAAATGGGCATGGAGAAGGTAGCCACCCAGCGCTGGAGCGGCTCGGTAGCTCGCGCCCGCCTGGTTCAGATCCTGGACAAGTACTACACCAAGCAGCGCCTGGACGCGCTGCTCTCGCCCTATGACGGCATCAGCATGGAGCTGATCACCGCCATGAAAAAAGCCAACTACGGCCAAGCCGGTCAACCCCTGCCAGTGGTCACCGGGCAGGACGCTGAGATGCCCTCGGTGCGCTCCATCATCCGGGGTGAGCAAACGTCTACGGTGTTCAAAGACAACCGCGAACTGGCCCAGGTCGTCACCACCATGGTGGACGCTATTTTTTCGGGCAAAAAACCCACCATCAACGACGAAAAAACCTACAACAACGGCCAAAAAATCGTGCCCGCGTTTCTGCTCAAGCCGGCGGTGGTCGATATCAACAACTGGCGCGCCACGCTGGTGAACTCGGGCTACTACAAGCCCGACCAGTTCCGCTAAGCAGGCCCCCTGCCGGCCCGCGCATAGCCCCCTCTTGCAGGGGGCTTTTTTACGCGTGTGCCACGCGGTGCTGCTAAGGTTCGGTACCAGGCCCCGGTCGCGGGCCGCGCACACAGGGGAACCCACATGACCATGGACGTGATTGATTACCAAATCTTCGGCGCTGAAATGCAATATGTCGAGATCGAGCTCGACCCCGGCGAGGCCGCCATCGGCGAAGCCGGCGTGATGATGTACATGGAAAACGGCATCACCATGGACACCATCTTCGGCGATGGCTCGCAGCAAGGCGGTTTTTTCGGCAAGCTCATGGGCGTGGGCAAACGCCTGCTCACCGGTGAAGGTTTGTTCACCACCGTGTTTCAAAACGACGGCAACGCCAAGCAACGCGTAGCGTTTGCGGCGCCTTACCCCGGCAAGATTGTGCCTATCGACTTGCGCCAACTGGGCGGCACCCTTATCTGCCAGAAAGACTCTTTCTTGTGCGCTGCCAAGGGCGTGGCGCTGGGCATTGCGCTGCAGAGAAGGCTGGGCGCAGGCTTGTTTGGCGGAGAGGGCTTCATCATGCAAAAGCTCGAGGGCGACGGCATGGCCTTTGTCCACGCCGGCGGCACCCTGATGGAGCGCACCTTGGCCCCGGGCGAGACCCTGCGGGTCGACACTGGCTGCGTGGTGGCCTTCCAGCCCTCGGTGGACTTTGATATCCAGTTTGTGGGCAAAGTGAAGTCCGCCATCTTTGGCGGCGAAGGCTTGTTTTTCGCGACCTTGCAGGGTCCGGGCAAGGTGTGGCTGCAGAGCCTGCCGCTCTCCCGTTTGGCCAACCGCATCATGCTCTCGGCCCCTGCAACCCGCAGCCTGGTCGGGGGTGGCGGCAACGACGACTAAGCCCCGCGCAGAGGTGCCAAGCGGCCTGTCATGAGCGCATCAGGCCATTGGCGCACAATGTTGTGCACTACCTACCGCGCCTTATGGCCACAACCCCCCGATCCAAACGCCTGCAACTCACCGATGAGATCCGCAAACTGGTGGAAACCCACCAGCCTGTGGTGCACTCGGTGGCGCGCCATGTAGCCAAGCGCCTGCCCCCCAATGTAGACCGGGCGGACCTGGTGCAAGACGGCATGCTCGGCCTGATGGAGGCGCTGCTGCGCTGGACCAAAGAGTCTTCGGGCTCGCACTTTGAGAACTACATTGCCCTGCGGGCCCAAGGCGCCATGATCGACGGCCTGCGCGCCGCTGACCCGATGAGCCGCAGCCTGCGCGACCAGATGCGCAAGGTCGAAAAATCCCTCCAGCTACTCAGCCACCAGCTCGGGCGTGCGCCCACCGAGGGCGAGCTGGCCGAGCACTTGGAAATGCCGCTGGCCGACTACCAACGCCTTTTGCAAGACGCACAAGGCTATGTGCTGCTCTCGCTGCAAGATCTGAGCGGCGACAACGTCGACCACTACCTGCAGCGCTGCATGGACGAGCACGAAGACCCCTTCGCCGTGCTGGAGCGCGCCAGCTTGCGCAAAGCGCTGGCCGAGTCGATCGAGTTGCTGCCCCGCAAGAGCCAGATACTGCTGACCCTGTACTACGAGCACGAGATGCGCATGCACGAGATCGCCCGGCACTTGGGCCTGTCAGAGGCGCGCATTTCGCAAATGCACACCCAGTCCATTGCCCAGCTGCGGGCCTCGCTGGCCATGCGAGACGTCCAGAGCCTGCTGACACCCCGCAAGCGGCCGCGTAACCAGCCGGATACCGCGTTTCAGAGCGTTTAACGCTGCTGCCCTGCTGCCGGCCCGCATAGCCTGCGCAGGCATGATGCTTGCTGGGTTGCTCCTGCCATTCAACACCCGCAGGAGCACCCTATGAACCGCAACGACATCACCGAAAAAATCATCACCGTCAAAGTCAGCAAAGGCATCACCTGGGAATCGGTGGCCAAAAAAGTAGGCTTGAGCAAAGAGTGGACTACGGCCGCCTGCCTGGGCCAAATGACGTTGGACGACAAGCAAGCCAAGATCGTGGGAAAAATCTTCGGCCTGACGGTAGAAGAGCAAAAGTGGCTGCAAGTGGTGCCCTATAAAGGCTCGCTGCCCACGCCAGTGCCGACCGACCCGCTGATCTACCGCTGGTATGAAATCGTCAGCGTGTACGGCACCACGATCAAAGAGCTCATCCACGAAGAGTTTGGCGACGGCATCATGAGCGCCATCGACTTCTCCATGGACATCGTGCGCCAGCCCGACCCCAAGGGTGACCGGGTAAACGTGGTGCTGTCGGGCAAGTTCCTGCCCTACAAAACTTACTGATTAAGCGGCGGCTTTCTGGCGGCGCTCGCGCACAGCGGCCGCCAACGTTTCGAGCACCGGCACGGTTTGCGCCCAGCTAATGCAAGCGTCGGTCACGCTCACGCCGTGTTGCAGCGGCTTGCCGTCCACGATGTCCTGGCGGCCTTCGTTGAGGTGGCTCTCGATCATCAGGCCGGTAATGCGCGCATCGCCTGCGGCAATCTGTGCTGCCACATCCTGGGCCACCACGATCTGGCGGGCGTGCTGCTTGCTGCTGTTGGCGTGGCTCACATCAATCATCACCTGCTCGCGCAGGCTGGCCGCCTTCAGCAGCGCGCAGGCGGCATCCACATCAGCGGCTGAGTAGTTGGGCGCCTTGCCGCCGCGAAGGATTACGTGGCAATCGTGGTTGCCGCGTGTCTCGAAGATGGCGGCCTGGCCCATCTTGGTCATGCCCATGAACGCGTGTGCGCCTTGGGCGGCCTGAATGGCGTCGGTTGCTACCTTGATGCCGCCATCGGTGCCGTTCTTGAAGCCCACGGGGCAGCTCAGGCCGCTGGCCAGCTGGCGGTGGCTCTGGCTCTCTGTGGTGCGCGCGCCAATGGCGCCCCAGCTCACCAGCTCGCTGATGAACTGCGGCGAGAGCAAATCCAAAAACTCGGTGGCCGCGGGCAGGCCGGTGTCCAGCACATCCAGCAACAAGCGGCGCGCCATCTCCAGCCCTTGGTTGATGGCAAAGCTGCCGTCCAGGTGCGGGTCGTTGATGTAGCC
>DGQR01000160.1:4897-19258 GCA_002390825.1 Rhodoferax sp. UBA4409 | reverse complement strand
GCGGGAAGAGGCGTTTGTGGAGGATTGAGGGCAGAATCTCATCCCATTCTTCCACTCATTGTCGAGACTCCCTTGACCTTCATCCGATCTGCCCTTTTGGGGCTATGCCTTACCAGCGCCTGGGTCTCCGCCCAGGCTCAACTCCGAATCGGGCAGACGGTGGGAGTGACGGGTGCCGTCGCTGCCACCGTGCAAGAGGCCAGCTTGGGCGCGCAGCTCTACCTCGACTCCGTCAACGCCAAAGGTGGTGTGGGTGGCGAAAAGATCGAGCTGCTCACCCTGGATGACAAGTTCGACCCCAAGCTCACGGTGAGCAACGCCAAAGAGCTGATTGAGGACAAGGGCGTGCTCGCGCTTTTCATGACGCGCGGAACACCGCACACCGAGGCGCTGATTCCTGTTCTGGAAAAGTACGGCGTCCCGCTGCTGGCACCCTCCACAGGCGCCATGTCCTTGCACCAACCGCTCAAGAAATTAGTTTTCAATGTGCGCGCCACCTACCAGCGGGAAGCAGAGCGCGCCGTGCTCCACCTGGCCGCCACGGGGCTGACTCGCATGGCCATCATCCACGTCGATGACAGCTTTGGCCTGGACGGACTGGCGGGCACCCAAAAAGGTTTGGAGGCCGTCAAACTAAGCCCGGTCGCGGTGGCCAAGTTCGATCGCAACAAACCTGACTTCTCTCAAATCGGCCCCAGCATTGCCAAACTCGAACCGCAGGCCGTGATGGTCATCGGTTCCGGCACCGCCGTGGTCGACGCCATGAAGTCCTTGCGCGACAACGGCAGCAGTGCACAACTGCTGACCCTGTCCAACAACGCCTCGTCCGGTTTCATCAAGCTGCTGGGCAACCACGCGAGCGGCGTAATCGTGAGCCAGGTGCTGCCGCAGTCTCCCAACTACGCGTTGGTACAAGAGGCTTCGAGCATGGCCAAGGCCAAAAACATTATGGATGTGAGCCCGGCCATGCTGGAAGGGTTTGTGTCTGCCAAGGTCCTGGTCGAAGCGCTGCGCCGCGCTGGCCCCAAGCCGACCCGGGCCAAGTTACAGGTTGCGCTGGAGTCCATCAAAGGGTTTGATCTGGGCGGCTTGAGCCTGAGCTTCAGCACCACCGACCACACCGGCCTCGATTTCGCCGACTTGTCCATCATTACCGCCTCAGGTAAATTCAGACGCTAAACACCGAGGGCCGCACCGTGCGGCCTTGTGACCGCCGATTGCGGGAAATCCTGCAGGGAATAACGACCCGCAACGCACAAGGGCTACATCTTGGCGGGCCATGCCGGAGAGCATGACGAAATGTCCGCTTTTGAATTAAGCAGACTCCAGCTCCACACCCTGCGGGGGCGCTTGGCGCTGTGGTTTGTCGTTCTGGCCATGTTGACCTTGCTCTGCGTGGGCCTGTATGTCGGGAAACTGGCCACCATGCAACGGGCTGCCTCTGCCGGTCAGACACTGCACGCCGCGGCCACCGCAGCCGCCCAACTTCTGGGTGCCAACCTGCGCGAGCGGGAACTCGACATCGCACTCCTCGGGCAAGAGCTGCATGTGACCCGGGGCCCACTCAACCACCCGGACTTGCTGAAGTCCTTGCAGCTGCGGCGTGAGTCACGCAGCGAGCTGGTCTGGCTGGGTCTGGCAGATGCAGAAGGCAAGGTGATCCAAGCCATTGATGATTTGCTGGTCGGGCAATCGGTCGCCGCGCGGCCCTGGTTTATCGCGGGCAAAGAACGCGTGTTCACCGGCGATGTGCATGAGGCTGTTTTGCTGGCCAAGCTCTTGCCTGCAGCCGCACCGGGGGAGCCTGTGCGATTCATTGACTTTGCAGCACCGATCCGGGCTCCTGATGGGCAATTGCTTGGTGTTGTGGGTGCGCACGCGAGTTGGAGCTGGGTCACGCACACCGTGCAAGAGGCGATCCAGAAAGCCGGGAGTGATGTGGAAGTCTTGATTCTGGATCGCCAAGGCGCGGTCTTGTTTCCGGAGGCCATGCTGCAGGAAGCCAAGCGCCCAACCACTGCATCTCCACCGCCGGCCTTCAGCACCGTGACATGGGAAGATGGCCGCGACTACCTCACCAGCGAAGTGGCGGTAGACGCCAAAACGCCCAATGACCTGGGCTGGCGGATTGTGGTGCGCCAGCCCCTGGATGAAGCTTTGGCGCCAGCCCGGGCCTTGCGCGACCGCTTGATCGTGCTGGGCTTTATCGCCGCCTTGGGCTTTGGTTTGCTGGCGCTCCCGCTGGCGCACACAGTGAGTCGCCCTATCGAACAACTGGCTGCTACCGCACAGCAGATCGAGCAACGCTCCAGTCAACCAACGGCGCCCGTGCGAACCCGCTTGCGGGAAGTGCAGCAGCTCGACCAGTCCATCCAGTCCATGACACGCTCCCTGCTCGCGCGCGAGCAGGAGCTGGAAACCCTGAACCAGACCCTGGAGCAACAAGTCACGCAGCGCACACAAGCCTTGGAAACCGCCAACCAAGAGCTCGAACGCCTGGCAACCCACGACGCACTGACAGGCCTGTACAACCGCAGACACTGCGACGACCGCCTGGCCGAATGCATTGCTGCGGGGCTGCGCACGGGCAGGCCGTTTGGCATGTTTATTCTGGATGCAGACCACTTCAAGCAGATCAACGACCGGTTCGGCCACGCCACCGGCGACCTGGTGCTACAGCAAGTGGCCGAGATCCTGCGCAGCCAGGTGCGACAAACCGACCTTGCGGCCCGCTATGGCGGGGAAGAGTTTGTGGTCGTTCTGCCTTTGAACCATGACGCTGAAGGCGTAGCGCAGGTGGCGGAGAAGGTGCGCGCAGCCATCGAGGCGGCTGAGTTTTCGGATGTCGGCAAAGTCACCGTCAGTATCGGCACCTGCGTCTGGGAACCACCGAACAACAGCGTGGCTGGCCTGGTGCACCAGGCCGATCTCGCGCTCTACCGCGCCAAAGCCCTGGGGCGCAACCGCGTGGAAGCCACGGCCCCGACAGCCTGACACACCAAGGACAGCAGGGCGGTTGCCGCATGTCTATAGTGGAAGTTTTGCACCTCCAGGGAATTGAGCCATGCGTATCTGGCAAAAAGACGTGTCTGTCGACATCCTCACCCATATCAGCCTGAACACAGCGGTACAGCAGTTGGGTATCGAGTTTCTGGAAGTCGGCGACGACTACCTCAAAGGCCGGGTACCCGTTGACCACCGCACCCATCAACCCTATGGCCTGTTGCATGGCGGCGTGTCGGTCGTGCTGGCTGAAACGCTTGGCTCTTGTGGTGCGGGCTTTTCGGTTCCTGAGGGCTACAAAGCAGTGGGCCTGGATATCAATGCCAACCACCTCAAAGGCGTCAAAACCGGTTGGGTGACCGGCATCGCCCGGCCGGTACACCGGGGCCGCACCACCCACGTGTGGCAGATCGACATGCACAACGACGCCGGCGAATTGACCTGCGTCTCGCGCATCACCATGGCCATCTTGGCACCCCGCTAGAGGCGCGTTTTCAGCCCTGCTCCACCCGGTTGCGGCCGGCCTGCTTGGCACGGTAGAGCGCCTCGTCTGCAGCGCTGATGACGGTGTCCAGCACCTCCGGGGCGCTGTCACAGGTGTGCACGCCAATGCTCACCGTCAGCGAAATGCCGCGGCCATCCGGGGTGCTCCACCCGGCGCTTTCGACATCCGCACGCAAGTGGTCCGCCAAGGCTACTGCACCCGCCGCATCGGTATCGGGCAGTAGCACCAAAAACTCTTCCCCACCCCACCGGCCTGCCATGTCCTGCTCGCGCAGCCTGTTGCGTAAACCGGCGGCCAGATGGCGCAGGACCCGGTCCCCCGTCAGGTGGCCATAGGTGTCGTTGATGGATTTGAAATGGTCCACATCCAGCATCAGGATAGAAACCGGTTTTCCACTCCGTCGGGCCTGCGCCAGCTGGAGGGCCAGCGCCTCCATGATGAATCGGCGGTTGCTCAGGCTTGTGAGCTCATCCTGCATGGCCAATAGGCGATTGCGTTCGTCCGCACGTTCGTTGGTCATGAGTACCAGCCCCTGGCACACCATCATCAACGCGACCGATACAAACAAGAAAGTAGCGCTTTGCACTGGATTGGACGTATTGATGGACCCGATGCCCGCCTCGCCGGACAGGGCGCCCACGGTGCGCAGCACAAAGGCCGCGCTGATCGCAAGAAAACTGCCGATCACAAAATAAGCCCCCCGGCCGGTCGTCTTGTCAGGCTGCGAGCCCAACTGCCAGGCAATCAGCGCACATTGCCAAGCAATGATCACGCCGGACAGGATGATGCGTGTCTGTGCATGACCCAACAGCACAAAGAACAGTACCGCCACCAGAGGCACCGGAGCCCACACCAGCCAGCGTGACCAGCGGACCTGCAAGAACTGCTGTACCCCCTCTGAAATCAGCGCGAAGCTGATCGCCAGCAAGGTGTTGGCCAGCACTACCGAGACCAGATCGCTGATATGCCCGCGCAGCACAAACAGCACATAGGTCAGGGTGTGCAGCACAAAACCCCAGGCCCAATACATCATGCCGTCGCGCTTGAAGCGGCGGGCGACAGAAGCCAGCGTGGCACTCAAGGTAAAACTCACCACCAGAATGACCAGTAGCAACGTAGGCGTGTGAAGGTCAATCATGTGTACACGCTAACGCACAAGTGATGCCCGCGCGCTAGGGGAACTACCAAGCCAGCGCCGGCCTTGTGCAACCGCCCTGCGCACGCCATACTGCCCGCCAAACCACGAGGCAACTTTGTGATTCCGGCACACCCCAGAACCCGCCGCACCACGCTTGCTGCAAGCCACGCATTTCTCTGCGCCCTGCTTTTGGGTAGTCAAGCCGCGCAGGCCCAAGCAGGCGGCGATGACCCCGCCAACCATTACGACAGCTACACCCCCGCCCAGCTGGAGGCGGTGTGCGACGCCATGTCGCCCACCCGCTACATCAGTGGCTTGACGGACGGTGGCTGGGGCACGCTCGGCATAGGCGGTAAAACCTACTATTACCGCTCGGCCTGCTACATGGAGCTGGTGCGCCGCACCGGGCGTGCGGAACTGTGTGCCAAGGTGGTGCAGCGCCGCTCACTGCTGGGGGACGGCTCCAACCACTCCCCCAAAGCCTGCGCGGCAGTGGCGGCGGCTTACCAGGCACGCGAAAAGCAAAGCGCTGAGGACGTGGCGGCTTTCAAGGCATCGGTAGAAGGCGCCTTCAAAATCAGTGAACTGCAGGTGCAAGTCCTGCCGGGAGGGCGTTGGCGCGTGGAAGTCCACACCGTGGGCCAGCGCGTAGGCAACTATCAGCTGCAGCTCGTGAAAGTGCGCGACGGTACAGTGTTGCGCGAGGAAACCGTTGCACTGAGCCGCCCCGAAAACTTCCAGTGGGAGTTGAACCGTGCCGAAGTGGTTGCGGGCACCTCACTCCCGAACATTTTCCCGATGGCGGTGCGCATGATCTATCGCGTACCCGCCAGCGCCAGCCGGCCTGCGGCAGAGCACAGCACCGGCATACGCAACTTCACACTCTCTGCAGAGTGTGTGGTGTTCAGGCAGACTCGCTGCCGCTCTTGGCCATGCGCTCGCTCTTCCAGTACACATCGTCCCCCACTGTGCCATCGGTTCGGTAACGGTTGAGCACGCGCGAGAGCACAAACATCAGGTCCGAAAGACGGTTGAGGTACTGGCGGGGCGTGTCTTTCAAGGCCTCTTCGTTGCCCAGCGCCACTACCGCGCGCTCGGCCCGGCGGGCCACGGTGCGGCAGACATGCGCCAACGATGCAGCGCGGGTGCCGGCCGGAAGAATGAACTCCTCCAGGCGCGGCAACGCGGCGTTGTGCTCTGCCAAAGCCTCGTCCAAGGCCAACACGGCCTCGTGCTTGAGCAGTTCAAACCCGGGAATCGACAACTCGCCGCCCAGGTTGAAAAGCTGGTGCTGGATTTCGACCAACAAGCTGCGCACCGCGGGCGGCATGTCTTCGCAGAGCAGCACACCGAGGTGGCTGTTGAGCTCGTCCACATCGCCCATGGCGTGCACCCGCAGGCTGTTTTTAGAAACACGGGTGTTGTCGCCCAGCCCCGTGGTGCCGTTGTCCCCTGTGCGGGTGGCGATTTGTGTGAGTCGGTTTGCCATGCGCACATTGTGGCAGGCACTGCTGCCGCTTGCCCGCCAGCAAAGTGACAGCCCCTTGCGCCGCGCAGATTCCTACAATGGCGAAAACAAGGAGACACGCCATGAACGCCCCCACCGCCCTGAACCACCTGTTGCCGCAAGTGAACTTGCGTGAGGTGCCCGCCGCTTTGCTGGAGGCCCTCAAGGCCCGCTTCGGCGATCAGCTCTCCACCGCACTGGTGGTGCGCGAGCAGCACGGGCGCGATGAGTCGGCCTTTGATGTGCCGCCCCCCTCAGCGGTGGTGTTCGCGCAAAACACACAAGACGTGAGCGATGCGGTCCGACTGGCGGCGCAATACCTGGTGCCGGTGATTCCCTTCGGCGTGGGCTCCTCACTGGAAGGACATTTGCTGGCGGTGCAAGGCGGCATCAGCCTGGATGTGAGCCGCATGAACAAGGTGCTCTCCATCAACGCCGAGGACCTGACAGTGACCATGCAGCCCGGCGTGACGCGCAAGCAGCTCAATGACGAGATCAAATCCACCGGCCTGTTCTTCCCCATCGACCCCGGCGCGGACGCCACCATTGGCGGCATGAGCGCCACCCGCGCCAGCGGGACCAACGCGGTGCGCTACGGGACCATGCGCGAAAACGTGCTGGCCCTGGAAGTGGTGACTGCCAGCGGAGAAATCATCCGCACCGGCACCCGCGCCAAGAAAAGTAGCGCCGGCTACGACCTGACCCGCTTGATGGTGGGCAGCGAAGGCACGCTGGGCGTGATCAGCGAAGTTACCGTCAAGCTCTACCCACTGCCCGAGGCAGTGATGGCCGCCACCTGCTCGTTCAACAGTCTGGCAGACGCGGTCAACACCACCATCCAGCTCATCCAGCTCGGCGTGCCGATAGCACGCTGCGAGCTGCTGGACGAGAACACCATCCGCATGGTCAATGCGCACTCCAAGCTCACGCTGCGCGAAGGCGCCATGCTGCTGATGGAGTTCCACGGCTCCCCCGAAGGCGTGAAAGAACAGGTGCAGACCGTGCAAGACATTGCAGCCGAGTTCGGCGGTGCCGCGTTCGAGTGGGCCGAGACGCCCGAAGAGCGCACCCGCTTGTGGACCGCGCGTCACAACGCTTACTTTGCTGGTATTCAGTCGCGCCCGGGCTGCAAGGCCATCACCACCGACACCTGCGTGCCCATCTCCAGCCTGGCCGACGCGCTGCTGGACAGCGTGACCGAAGCCCAAGAGGCCGGCCTGCCCTTCTTCCTGGTCGGCCACGTAGGCGACGGCAACTTCCACATGGGCTACCTGATTGACCCCGCCATTCCGGCCGAGCGTGAGTTGGCCGAGCAGCTCAACCACCAGCTGGTGGCACGCGCACTCAAGCTGGGCGGCACCTGCACCGGCGAGCACGGCGTGGGCTTGCACAAGCAAGGCTTTTTGGTCGAAGAAACCGGCAGTGGCGCGGTGGAGATGATGCGCACCATCAAGCGCGCGCTGGATCCGCATAACATCCTGAATCCCGGCAAAATTTTTGCGCTATAAATTAGATAGCTGACTGCGCATATTTTATGAGCGCTAGCAAGGTATTTATTCATTAATTTACGACAAGGGGTTGGCAATGGGCGTGATGTTTTGGGTGGTTCTGGCGGTCGCGGTGTTTTACTTGATCAGCCTCTACAACGGCCTGGTGGAGGTCAAAAACGCAGTGTCCAAAGCATGGGCCAACATCGATGTGCTGCTCAAACAGCGTCATGACGAGTTGCCCAAGCTGATCGACACCTGCAAGCAATACATGCAGCACGAGCAAGCCACCCTGGAGAAGGTGATTGCAGCCAGGGCCAAGGTGTCCAATGCGCGCGAGTCGCAAGACGTGGCTGCTGTGGGCCGGGCCGAGACCGGGCTGCGCAGCGGCCTGGGCCAGTTGTTTGCATTGGCCGAGAGCTACCCCGACCTGAAAGCCAACGAGCAGTTTGTGCAACTGCAAGCGCGTATCAGCAGCCTAGAAAACAGCATCGCCGACCGGCGCGAGTTTTACAACGAGTCGGTCAATATCAACAACGTGCGCATCGAGCAGTTTCCCGGTGTGCTGGTGGCACGACTCTTCAACTTCAAGGCGTTTGAACTGCTCAAGTTCACCGCCGAAGAACTCACCGACGTGGACGTCAGCGCCCGATTCAAAGCCTGAGCGGGGGCGGCGTGGACTTGGGACTCACAGGCCTGCGCTGGGTGCGCAGCCAGAGCCTGAACGGCCTGCTGGCGGCGGCATATTCTGGAGCCGCCGGTGCGGCTTTTCACTTCGGGCCGGGGCGCGCGCAACTCTGGTGCGTCGGGGCTGCCAGCGCCATCGGTTTGCTGGCCTGGGGGGCCTCCCTGCGTCGTGCCCGGGCGATTGCCAATATCGCGACCTCGCGCATTGCCTCGGCTGCGCAGGGCTATGTGGAGCTCCAGGGCCGCACCAGCACCACCGACCTGATTTACAGCCCGCTGACCCACAGCGCGTGCATCTGGTACCGCTACCGGATCTACGAGCGCAACAACAGCAAAGACGAATGGCGCGAAGTGGACAGCGGCGTGAGCAGCGCCACCTTTGACCTGCTGGACGGTAGCGGCAGTTGCACTATCGACCCCGATCATGCTGAGGTCATGGGAGCCGAGGTCGTGACCCGCTATGCCAACGAGCACAAGCATGTCGAAGAACTCTTGCACGGGGGCCGCACCTTGTATGCGCTGGGCGAATTCATCACCATCGGCGGTGCGAACTCTGCATTGAGCTTGCGCGAAGACGTGAACGCCCTGCTCACCACCTGGAAACAAAATCCCACCGATCTGCACCGGCGCTTCGACCTGAACCGCGACGGGGAGATTGACCTCCAGGAGTGGGAGCTGGCCCGCCGCCTGGCGGTGCGTACGGTAGAGCATGAGCACCGCAACATCCGAGCCCAACCCGGAGTGCACATGCTGCGCGCCCCGCAGGATGGGCGCTTGTTTTTACTCTCCCCCCTCTCGCCGCAGGCCCTGCGCCGGCGCTATCTGCTGTGGAGCACGCTGCACCTGAGTGTGTGTCTGGGCGCCGCCTATGTGGCGTTCAAATTGCTCCTGAAAGCATAGCAACCTGCGCAGACTTTATCTGCGCCAAAAGCCTCCAGGGCATGTCATCAGAAAGGCCATGCGGGGCTCGCGGCCGACATGTCCACTTTGCGCACCGTGCTGTGGTCGTTGGTGGAGGTGTTGACATACATCAGCGCCGGCTCGGCAGCGAAGCCGAATGCCGCCACTTGGGCCGCCGCCTGCGTCGAGTAGCGCACACCCCAAAGATCAAAGGTGGCCCGCTGGTCCCGCCCGGTGATCCAGGACAGGGTGATCAACAGGTTGTCATTGCCGGTCGGGCTGGGCTTGGTGGCATAGGTGCTGTAGCCGAGCGCGCTGCGGTTTGCGGCCCAATCGACAGCGGCCACTGCGTCAAACTGGCGCTGATGCAAATAGAGCAAGGTCACGATGTCCCAGCCGGTCGGAATATGGGCCTGCCGTTGTGCCCAGTAATGGACCCACTGCATGTAAAAGGCCATCCGCTCGCCGTTTTGCACCGCATAAGCAGCGTTACCCCAGATGCGCTGATAGGCCCCCTCGACAGGGTCGGCCTCCGCTCTGGCGGCCATCACCATATTGAACGCCGAACGGTAGTTGACCCGGTCGTTCGAGCGGTTGTCACCCAACTCCAGTCGCATGCGCCAGCCCTTGCGCAAGGGAAACAGGTTGTTGGACACCTCGGTGCTGCGGTCGTCGTATACCTTGTGCATGCCCTTTTGCAAGTTATGACCGACCTCGTGGCTTTCGCCCCAACCACGGGGGTTGAGGCCCCAGTCTTGGTCATAGGGGTTGCCTGAGCAACCGCTTCCGCATTGGGCATAGTTGTCCACATTGATGTGCTGGGTACCCGGCATGCGATGGAGCGCGGCATCGGTGCAGTTCCAGCCGAACTGGGTGCACATGGCCTGCACGTGGGCGGTGAGGGTCTTGCCCGGCACCGCGAAGCCGGCCAGTTGGTAGAGGTCTTCAAAAAAGAGGGTTTTCACCTCGGACAAAAAGCGGTCCACATCGCCGCCGAAGTCTGTGTTGATGACTGCGCGCATTTTGTCCGCGCGGGAATGGATCTCGATACCCGCCAGCTTGATCTCGGCCCATTCGTGTTGGGCGGCATTCAGGGCATTCACAAACGCCGGCTGGTCACCCGCGCCTGCCGATTGGTCCAGAAACGGATGGCGGGCCACCCCCCGCAGCCGCAGGCGCACGGTTTGTGCCGGGGTGGCACTGCTGAACACCAGTTGCAAGGTGCCGCCATACGGGCTGTTGACTTGCACCGGCTGGCCGGTGGTGAGCGCCATGTCCGGGCTGGCCAGGAAACGTGGCCGGTTGTAGCGGTTCGGGTCCCACAAACGGGTAGACCCGGTGCGCTGGGTGTTCAGGCGCAGCGCCACCGTGGCGGCGCCGGCATCGAGCACTTCTACGGTAACCGGCTTGCCCGGGGCCGCCAGGCGGCCGATCGCGGTAAAGCCGCTGACCGAGGGCAAGGTCACCTCCACCGTCTCGTCTGTGCTGCTCACCGCCATGCCACTGGTCAGTGCACTGGCAAAGGAGCCCAGATCCGCCTGGGCCACCGCGACCGGGCGGACATAGCTGACCAACGCATCCGCAATCAGGGCCTTCTGGAAGGCGGCTGGCTGGGTGGTTTTGTCCATGGGGTAGCGCATCTGGCGTCGCACCACATCGGCCCAGAGCACCAGGTACCGCAGCACGTCGGTGTTGTCCGTGGCGAACAGGTTCTGGCCGGCCCGGTTGAAGGTGTCAATTTGGCTGCGCAGCGCATCCACCGGGCTCAACAAGCCGGCCTGCAGGCCCGCCACATTGGTGCAATCGGTCTTGCCCGCAGACACGGTGCAAGGCCCCCAGTCATACGGCATGCTGAAACTGTCGGAGGCAAGCAGATTCAGCAGGGCCGTGGTTTTGGCAAATTGGTTGCTCAGGGTCTCTTGGGTGGCAGCGCTCCGCCCGGCAGCGACCTTGTCGCTGGCCCAGTAGTTGCCACCATAGGGTCCGAACTGCAGCCCCATGCCGGCCAGAATCTGAATGGCGGAGTCGCTGGTCCAATTGGCTTTGGTGTGCACATACAAGACCGGTCGCCCGGCCGCTACCAGCGCGCGTATCGCGGCCTCCAGTCCGGCGCTGGCCGCCAGATCGCCGCCCACCACCAGAAGGTGCACCGTGGAGGCACAAGCAGGGGTCGCGATGAAGTTACAACTGACGGTGCTGACCGGAACTCCGGCCTTGGCCATGCCGGCAGCACTTTGACCGGCGTTGATACCGGCAAAGGCCACGTTCAGGGTGGCGGGCAACGCCTCTGCGGCATTGCCACGCACCAGCCACGCCAGCAATCGCCGGAATGCGGGGCGATAGGCCTGCAACTCATTGTTGTTGAACTTGGACAGCACCTGCACGCCGTAAGCCGCGCTGCGACCGCCCTCCGCCACACTGATGCTGGCCAAGGCATTGCCCTGGTCCCCCACGATCAGGGGTTGTGCCATGGCGGTGTTGCGCGGCTGAATCCAATAGCTCCACTGGCTGGGGTCGTACTCGGTCGACACGCCTTGGTAGAGGCTGCTGGTACGGCCCGCTTGTGCCAGGGTGATTTGTTGCTGGGCGTATTGGGCATGCTGGGCCACCAGCTTGGCGTCGCTCAGGCCGGCGGCGTCTCCGCTGGCCAGCGCCCGGGCTACGGTGGTGTCGGCAGCGGGGGCCGGAACCGTGGCCACCGTGTTAGATGCGCCACCACTGGCGCTATCACCCGAACCACTCCCGCCGCCACCGCAAGCAGCGAGTGAGGCGAGCACCACAACCGCCAGGGGGCCCCGGATACGGGAAGAAAAAGCGGCTTGAAATCGACAAAAGAGGGGCACAACGGGTCTCCGCCCTGCATCTCCATTGCGCAGGGTCGGGCGATTTTCCAGCCCCTCCAGCGCCCTCTTGCGGCTGGGCTGACAGCCCGCAACACGGCTTACAAACGCTTACCCGGCCACGGGCACGGCGTTCACAGAAAGGTCAAAGAACCGCGACCTCGGCAATCGCGTTGGCCATGTATTCAATCTTCTGCTGCATGTCGGCATTGGTATCGGCATGGCGCACCGCGATGCTGCGAAAGACTTCGTGCACTTCCAAAAATGCATCCACAACAGCAGGGTCGAAGTGCGCGCCCCGCCCTTCGGTGATGATTTGCACCGCCCGGTCGTGCGACACACCATCTTTGTAGACCTTGTTGCTGATGAGCGCATCAAACACGTCTGCCAGCGCCACAATGCGCGCCGACAGCGGAATCTGCTCCGCCCACAGGCCTTTGGGGTAGCCGGTGCCGTCCCATTTCTCCTGGTGGCATAGCGCCAACTCTTTGGCGACGGTCAACAAGGGCGATGCCCTGCCCAGGGTTTTCTCAGCCCGCACCAAGGCGTCGTGACCGAGCGTGGTGTGGGTGCGCATGATGGCGATTTCATCCGGCGTCAGGCGCCCGGGCTTGAGCAAGATCCGGTCGGGAATGCCCACGGTGCCCATGTCGTACATCGGCACGCTGCCCGCAAGGGTCTCGACATACGCCGGTGTCAGTGTGTCGGCATAGGCAGGGTTCTTTTGCAGCTCGCCGCACAGGGCCCGCACATACTGCTGCACCCGGATGAGGTGGCTCTCGGTGTCAGAGTCGCGCAACTCCGCCAGAGTGGCCAACGCAAACACCACGACCTGCGCGGCGTGCAAGGCTTCATGAACGTCGACTAGGGGAGCAGGGTTGGTTTCGGTCATGCAATTTCTCCTGGTTGCAACGGCAGAGGCACTTGGTATAGCCACACCATTTTGCCACCCGGCCCGCGCCAATGGGCAACAGGCGCTGCACTGGTGGCTTCAAATTCCAAACTCACCAGCCAAGTGCCGGGACGCATGTCGGCATTGGCCTTGGCGACCGCACGTGCCATGCTTTCCGGGCGCTGGAACACATAGACCATGTCATAGGTAGACCAGTTGGCCCGCCAGATGTCGCCCCGCGTCACACGCGCCCAAGGGCAGCGCAGCCCGCACAGCAGGCGCAGGGGCCAGCTCCATTCCATGCCGTGCAGCTCGACCTGCGGATAGGCTTGGCGCAGCGCCTGCAGTCCATGGCCCAGGCCGCACCCGGCATCCAGCACATGGGCGCCCAGAGGCAGCGGTGCGTGGGCAGGCAACTCTGCGAGCGCGTTGGACGGGGTGGGAAACAGCGGCGCATCGCGCCAGGCGTTCACCGGGTACACCAGCAACAGCAGCGCCAAGGGCAGCAACCAGGCCCAGGCCGGCAAGGACTCTGCGCCCAGGGTGGAGAGGCTCACCACCAGGGACAACGGAAAGCCCCCCGCGATCAGCAGGCGCCGCCACCAGGTGGGGCCCCACAGGCTGCAGGCCACGCCCAGCGCACTGCTCAGGCCCAGGGCCCACGACAGCGCGACCCCCTCCCCCAGCAAGGCGCGAAAGAGTGCCCAGCAAGCAGCCCAGGCAAGCACCGCAGGCAGCGGCCATTGCCAATGGGCGGGATTGAGGCGGCGCATCATGTTTAATAGCCTAAAGAGCCTCTAGCGCCCGTGGAATATGCGCAGAATGCTCTCATTTTCATAGCGATTTACAGTTAACGGTTACCGCCGGGTGCCAAGCGGTCGATCAGGCCGTTGAGCTCTTCGAGCGAGCCGAACTGGATCACCACTTCGCCCATCTCTTCCATGCGGCCGTGGCGTTTGACCCGCTTTTTGATGTGCACATCCACCTGCGCCATGAGCAGGTCGGAGAGCTCTTCCTCGACCCGCTTGATATCGCGCGATTTCTCTTTGGCCGGCTTTTGCGGGGTGAGCGAAAACTCGGCACCCAGTTTCTTGACCAGGCTCTCGGCCTCGCGCACCGACATCTTTTTGGTGGCGATCTGGTTGGCCGCCGTGATCTGGGTCGCGCGGTCCAGTGCCAGCAAAGCACGGGCGTGGCCCATGTCGATATCGCCGGCCATCAGCATGGTTTGCACCGGGTCGGCCAGGTTCAAGAGGCGGAGCAAATTGCTGGCGGCACTGCGCGAACGGCCTACGGCCTGGGCCGCGGTTTCGTGGGTCAGACCGAACTCTTTGATCAGGCGTTGCAGGCCTTGGGCTTCTTCCAGCGGGTTAAGGTCTTCACGCTGGATGTTCTCGATCAG
>DGQR01000160.1:0-4808 GCA_002390825.1 Rhodoferax sp. UBA4409 | reverse complement strand
GATCAGCGCCATCGCGGCCGCAGCCTCGTTGGGCACATCGCGCACCAGCACCGGCACCTCGGTCAGGCCGGCCAACTTGGCGGCGCGGAAACGGCGCTCGCCGGCAATGATTTCGTAAATGGCGCGCTTGCGGCCTTCGCCGATGTGGGGTGCCGCATCTGCCTCATCGAGCTTGCGCACCAGAATCGGCTGCATGATGCCCTGCGCCTTGATGGATTCGGCCAGCTCGTACAAAGCGCCCTCGTCCATGTGGGTGCGCGGCTGGTACACGCCGGCCACCATGTCGGCCAAAGGCAAAGTGCTGGGGGCCGCAGCAGGGGTGGTGCCCGTGGCCTCGGTAGCCGGGGGTGCATCAACCACTTTGGGGCCGAGCAGGGCTTCGAGGCCCATGCCCAGGCCTTTGGGTTTTTTGGTGACCATGTTCTTTTCCTTCTTGATATCGTGTGTGGTAGTTGCCGGCATATCAGCCTGCGCGCGCCATCAGCGCGTGCAGGCGGGCCATGCCCTCGGGCCAATCGCCCAGGCCGGAGTCGGCATTCAGGTGGCCGGCGTTGCCGCAGTCCACAAAATCAGCACCCCAAGCGCTGGCGAATTGCTGTGCCCGCTCGAAGGTGCAATACGGGTCATTGCGGCTGCCCAGCAGCTCGGCGGGAAACGGCAGCGTGTCCATCACCACTGGCCACCAGCTCTTGAGTGGGGCTTGCAACTCTTGGCGCTCCGGGTCTCCGGGCCCGACCAGAAAAGCGGCTTTCACCCGGTGGGTGTTTTGCGAATGCTGGGCCCAGGCAGCGGTGAGGATGCAACCCAAGCTGTGCGCCACCAGCACCACAGGCGTGGGCGCAGCGAGCACGGCCTCTTCGAGCTGCATCATCCAGTCGCCCCGCAGGGGCTGCATCCAGTCGTGCTGCTGCACACGGGTGAAGCCGTGCAGTGCCTCCCAGCGGCTTTGCCAGTGGGCGGGGCCGGAATTTTGCCAGCCGGGCAGAAGGAGGACAGTCGGGTTTGGCATGGTTGCTATGAATTCAGGAGCTATTGGGGCAACAAGCGTCTGGGCTAAAGGTGGATTTGGCTTGCAATGGCGCCTACATCACCTTGATGCGGTCCACCATCTCTTGCGCGAAGGTGAGGAAGGCCTGCGCCCCCTTGGACTGGGGATCAAACACCACGCCCGGTACCCCATAACTGGGCGCTTCGGCCAGACGCACGTTGCGGGGGATGACGGTGTTGAACACCTTGTCGCCAAAGTGGGCGCGGAGCTGCTCACTCACCTGCTGCTGCAGGGTAATGCGCGGGTCAAACATCACCCGCAGCAAACCGATGATTTGCAAGTCGTCGTTCAGGTTGGCTTTGACTTGCTTGATGGTGTTGACCAAGTCCGTCAGCCCTTCGAGTGCAAAGTACTCGCACTGCATTGGCACGATGACGCCATGGGCGCAGCACAAGCCATTGAGGGTGAGCATGCTCAATGAGGGCGGGCAGTCGATGAGCACGAAATCATATTCATGGTCCACCACCGCCAGCGCCTGCTTGAGGCGGCGCTCGCGCCGCTCCAGCTCCACCATCTCGACCTCGGCGCCGGCCAGTTCGCGGTTGGCGCCCAGGATGTCGTAACTGCAGCCACCCTCGATCAGCTTCTCGCTGCGGGTGCGGGCTTCCGCCACTGAGGCGGATTCCAGCAACACGTCGTACACCGTGAGCTCCAGCTTGCGCTTGTCCACGCCCGAACCCATGGTTGCATTGCCTTGGGGGTCGAGGTCAATCATCAGCACGCGCTGGCCGACTTTGGCCAGTCCGGCCGCCAGGTTCACGGTAGTAGTGGTTTTGCCGACGCCACCTTTTTGGTTGGCAACGCAGAAAATTTTGGCCATAGAGCGCTCAGGGTGAGAAAACAGAAAACCGGTTCAACGGGACTTTTATTTGGCCGACTGCAAGGCCAGGCGGATACCGAAGCCGACCAGAAACAGGCCCGCCAGCTTCTCGAGCACCCGCCCGATCATGGGGTTGGCGCGCACGCGCTCGGCGAAAAATTGGGTCAGCAGCGTGGCACCCAGCCCGTACAAAAATGTGAGGAAAGCGATAGTGGCCGCCATGAAGGCGTACGTCACCACGCCTTGCGGGCTAGTGCGGTCCACAAACAGGGGGAAGAAGGCCATGTAAAACAAAATGGCCTTGGGGTTGAGCAAGGTGATCAGGAGCGCTTGGCGCAAATAGTGGCCGGCCTTGATGTTGAGCACCGGTGCGGCGCCGGGTTTTGCCATCAGCATTTTGAATCCCAGCCACCCGAGGTACGCGGCACCCGCCCACTGTACGGCATGGAAGGCATCCGGATACGCTGCCAAGAGCGCCGCTACGCCGGCCACCGCAGACCACATGAGCACTTGGTCACCCAGAATCACACCCAGGGTTGCGGCCAGCCCGCCCTTGATGCCACCCTTGCTGGTGGACGTGACCAGCGCGAGATTGCCCGGGCCAGGGATCGCCAGAAACACGATGATAGTGATGACAAAGGTGCCGTAATCGGTGACGCCGAGCATGGGTTTTCTTTCGGGGGGAAGGCGTCGAGTTTACGTTGGAAACTTCGTGACGGGCGTTGGGTTCAGCCAAGCGGCTGCGGGATGAGTGCCTGAGTGTTGTTTCACGTGAAACTTCGTGGACTCAGATTGCTTGCTGACGATGGTGCTGGGCTCGCGGTGCGGCAGAGGCATACCCCGCCGTTCGTGTCCCCCGCCTGCTGCGCGGGCTCCTCCTTGACCTCACTTTGGGGTACGCCCCTGCCGCGCCGCTGCGAGATGCAAACGGGCATCTGAGCCATTGAGAACCAATCACACCGCTAGGTTGGGTGGGGTTACGCGTTTTGCGCAGGTCAAGGAGGAGCCCGCGCAGCGGGCGGGGGACACGGAGCAAAACGCGTAACCCCACCCAACCCTCACACCAAAGCGGAAAGCAAGGGCTTAGCTCACCACTCGCTTACGCATCCACACAATGCACCGCTCCGCATCCAACCCCGGCACCACAAGTTGTTCCACGTGAAACACTTCGACCGAGGCGGGCAGCGCAGCCATTTCATCCGCAGGGTGCTTGCCCTTCATACCCATCCACACGCCCTGCTCTGCCAAGGCGTTTTCAGACCAAGTCGTAAAGTCAACCAGGGATGCAAAAGCGCGCGAGCTCACCACATCGTAGGGCTCGCTCAAACTCTCTACCCGGGCATGAATGCCACGCAGATTCGGCAGCTTCAAGGTCACCGCCACCTGCTGAATGAACGCGGCCTTTTTAGCGACCGTGTCCACACAGTGCACCGTGATGTGGGGGCAGCAAATAGCGATCACAATGCCGGGCAAGCCAGCGCCGGAGCCCACATCCAGCAGGCGGGGCTTGTCGCCACAAACACCTGCTGCCTGCTGCACCGCCAACTGCTTTTGCAGCGGTGCAATCGCTGCCAGGCTGTCAAACAGGTGGTGCGTCAGCATCTCGGCCGGATCGCGCACCGCTGTCAGGTTGTAGACCTTGGTCCACTTCTGGATCAAGCCCATGTACTCCAGCAGCGCTGCCAACTGCGCAGGCTCCAAGGCGAGACCTAGCGCCGCACAAGCCCGGCCCAATTGCTCCGAATGCCCTGCTCCGCTCATACCGCCTCCGCCTTCTCCACAAAGCCGCGGAAGTTGCCTTTTCGGAGGTGAATCATCAACAGCGAAATCGTCGCTGGGGTGATGCCCGACAAGCGAGAAGCCTGCCCCAGAGTCTCCGGCTTGAACTTGCTCAGGCGCTGGCGTGCCTCAATGCTCAGGGCGGTGACCTGCATGTAGTCCAGGTCTTCTGGCAAGCGCAGGCTTTCGTAGTGGGCGGCGCGTTCGACTTCATCCTTCTGACGATCGATGTAGCCGGAATACTTGGCCGCAATCTCCACCTGCTCCACAACAGCTGCTACAAATGCCGCTTCCGCCAGATCTGTCGCGGGCAGGCCCGCTGTTTCACGTGAAACAGTGTCCAGCAAATCACGGTTGGCGTATTTGCCATGGTCCAGTGACATCAAGCCGCCGTAACTCACATTCGGGCGGCGTAGCAAGTCGGCAAGGTTGTATTCGTGTTCAATCGATTTGCCCAACACGCGCTCGGATTCGTCGGCAGCGAGGTTGCGGGGGTTGACCCAGATACTGCGCAGGCGCTCTGTTTCACGTGAAACAGCATCGCGCTTGCGGCAAAAGGCATCCCAACGGGCGTTGTCGACCAAGCCCAGCTCGCGACCCACTTCGGTCAAACGGGCATCGGCGTTGTCTTCACGCAGCTGCAACCGGAACTCGGCCCGGCTGGTGAACATGCGGTAAGGCTCAGTCACGCCCTTGGTGATCAGGTCATCCACCAGCACCCCCAGATAGGCTTGGTCGCGGCCGGGCAACCAGCTGCTGCCGGTATAGCTGGCCGCGCCGGCAGCACTCAGCGCCACATTGCCGCCACCCATGGCGCGCACTTGCAGTGCTGCGTTAATGCCAGCAAACATGCCTTGTGCCGCCGCCTCTTCATAGCCCGTAGTGCCGTTGATCTGGCCGGCAAAAAACAGGCCGCCGATCTGGCGTGTCTCGAAGCTGCTCTTGAGCGAGCGCGGGTCGAAGTAGTCGTACTCAATGGCGTAGCCGGGGCGCAAGATGTGCGCATTCTCCAGGCCGGCCATGCTGCGCACCAGGTCGTACTGGATATCAAACGGCAGGCTGGTGCTGATGCCGTTGGGGTAGTACTCGTGGGTGGTCAGGCCTTCAGGCTCCAGAAAGATCTGGTGGCTGTCTTTGTCGGCAAAGCGGTTGATCTTGTCT
>DGQR01000152.1 GCA_002390825.1 Rhodoferax sp. UBA4409 | reverse complement strand
GGCGCTTGGGGTTGTCGAGCAGGTCGTCTTGCAGATAGGGGTTGCGCTGCACCACCCAGACATCGCCCAGCACTTCATAGAGCATGCGGGCTGAACGACCGGTCTGGCGCTCTCCGCGCAACTGGTTCAACAACTCCCAGCTTTGAGAACCCAGCAAACGAATCACGATTTCCCGGTCAGAGAACGACGTGTAGTTGTACGGGATTTCACGAATGCGCTCTTGCGCGTGCGCGCCCGGCTGGGCAGCGCTGAGGAGGTGATTGAGCGAGGTGGGAGCGTTCATCAGGGTGTGTAGTTGCTGCCATAGGCCCCAAAAAGGCCTTTTTTGGTAGGTTTGCGATGGTACCGCACCGCCTATACACGGGCTTTTCTAATGGAAACCCCTGACCATCCGGTCAGAAAACCCGGTGTGTAATCGGAGTGACACAAAATTGAAATGAAGCACCCATAAAGTCGCGTAATTCGTTCATCAGGAAGATTCCATGTCTATTACCCGCAGAGCACTGTCTATTGCAGCCGTTTCCGCTGCAGCATTCTCCATTCCGACACAAGCCCAGGCCCAAACCGACATCCAATGGTGGCACTCCATGACCGCCGTCAACGGTGAATGGGTGAACGACTTGGCCAAAGAGTTCAACGCGAGCCAGAAGGAATACCGCATCCTGCCGACTTTCAAAGGCACTTACGACGAATCCATGACCGCTGCGGTCGCGGCCTTCCGCGCCGGCAACGCTCCGCACATCTTGCAAGTTTTCGAAGTCGGCACGGCCACCATGATGGCGAGCAAAAACGCGATCGTGCCCGTGGGCAAGGTCATGACCGACGCCGGCTACAAGTTTGACCCCAAGGTCTACGTGCCCGCAGTGGCCGGCTACTACACCGCCCCCAATGGCCAGATGCTGAGCTTCCCGTTCAACAGCTCCACCACCGTGTTCTATTACAACAAGGATGCGTTCAAGGCCGCAGGTCTGGACCCGGAAAAAGCACCTGCTACCTGGGCAGAAGTGGCATTGGCAGGCGCCAAGCTCAAGGCCAATGGCCACAAGTGCCCGCTGTCCATCGCGTGGCAAGGCTGGACCCAGCTGGAAAGCTTCTCCGCTTGGCACAACGTCGAATTTGCCACCAAGCAAAACGGCTTGGCTGGCTTGGATGCACGCTTGCGAATCAACTCTCCTTTGCATGTGCGCCACATTGAAAACCTGGCCAACATGGCCAAGCAAGGCATTTTTGTCTACAAGGGTCGCGGCAACGTGCCTGAAGCCAGCTTTGTGTCCGGTGAGTGCGCCATGATGACCACCTCCAGCGGCTTCTACGGCAACGTCAAAAAGAACGCCAAGTTCAACTTCGGTTTAGCCCCGCTGCCGCACTACCAAGACGTTCCCGGCGCCCCGCAAAACACCGTTATCGGTGGAGCCAGCCTGTGGGTGATGTCCGGCAAAAAAGCAGAAGAATACAAAGGCATTGCCAAGTTCTTCGACTTTTTGTCCAAGCCTGAAATCCAGTCTGCCAGCCACAAGCGCACCGGCTACCTGCCCATCACGACCGCCGCGTTCCAGTTGACTGAAAAGTCGGGCTTCTACAAAGAGAACCCCGGTACTGACGTCGCGGTGAACCAGATGATCCGCAAGGTCACTGACAAATCCCGTGGCATCCGTTTGGGCAACTATGTCCAGATCCGCGCGATCGAGGACGAAGAGCTCGAACAAGTCTGGGCTGGCAAAAAAACGGCCAAAGAAGCGCTGGACTCCGTCGTGACACGCGGCAACGAACTCCTGGTGCGTTTCGAAAAAGCGAACCAGTAAGGTTTTTCACTTCCTCACAAGTGGCGGCTTATGCCGCCACTTTGCATTTCTGATCGGGACATATGGCTGCTGAAAAACGCGTCGTTTTCAAATCTGCATGGCTGCCTTGGGTGTTGATCGCACCGCAGGTAGCCGTCATCTCTATATTCTTTTTCTGGCCTGCAGCGCAGGCGCTGCTGCAATCAGTGCAGCAAAGCGATGCCTTCGGCACCTCGGTGGTGTTTGTCGGGCTCGACAATTTCCGCAATCTCTGGAACGACGCCTCCTACCTCGCCTCCTTCAAAACGACGGCGATTTTTTCGTTGCTGGTGGCGGTACTCGGTTTGACGCTGTCGCTCACCCTGGCTATTTTTGCCGACCGGGTGGTCAAAGGGTCTGGCGTTTACCGCACCTTTCTGATCTGGCCGTATGCCGTGGCCCCTGCGGTGGCCGGTGTGCTCTGGCTGTTCATGTTTGCGCCTAGTATCGGCATCGTCAGCTATGGCATCCGAGAGCTCGGCATGTCGTGGGACCCGCTGCTCAACAGTGACCACGCCATGGCGCTGATCGTGATGGCCGCGGTGTGGAAGCAGATTTCTTACAACTTTTTGTTCTTCCTGGCAGGTCTGCAGTCCATCCCCAAGTCGCTGATCGAGGCGGCTTCCATGGATGGTGCCCGCCCTTGGCGCAGGTTCTGGACGATACAGCTGCCCTTGTTATCCCCCACCACCTTCTTTTTGCTGGTCATCAACATCGTGTACGCGTTTTTTGACACGTTTGCGATTGTGGATGCGGCCACCAAAGGCGGCCCGGGCAAAGACACTGCCATTCTGGTCTACAAGGTGTATTTCGACGGCTTCAAGGCCATGGACCTGGGAGGCTCAGCGGCCCAGTCTGTGGTGCTGATGATCATCGTCATCGCCCTGACGGTGGTGCAATTTAGGTTTGTAGAGAAAAAGGTGAATTACTGATGGTCGAACGACGCCCCTGGCTGGACTTTTTGTCGCACGCCATTCTGATCATCGGGGTGCTCATCGTGGCATTCCCGATCTACATCACTTTTGTGGCTTCCACCCACACCGCTGATGCGGTGGTGCAGTCGCCCATGCCGCTGCTGCCCGGCAGCCACTTGCTCGACAACTACGCCACCGCGTTGGGTGGCGAGCGTCAAGGCTCTGGGTCGCATGCCTCGGTCGGCCGCATGATGGTGGTCAGCCTGATCACGGCCTTGACCATCTCCATCGGCAAGATCGCCATCTCGCTGCTCTCGGCGTTTGCCATCGTGTACTTCCGCTTCCCCTTCCGCATGGGCTTCTTCTGGGCCATTTTTGTGACCCTGATGCTGCCGGTGGAGGTGCGTATCGGCCCGACCTACCAGGTGGTGGCAGATTTGGGCTTGCTCAACAGCTACGCGGGCTTGACGGTTCCCCTGATTGCCTCGGCCACCGCCACCTTTTTGTTCCGCCAGTTTTTCTTGACGGTGCCTGAAGAGCTGGTCGAAGCAGCCCGGGTCGATGGCGCCGGACCTATGCGCTTTTTCAAGGACATTCTGGTGCCCTTGTCCCGCACCAGCATTGCCGCCCTGTTTGTGATTCAGTTCATTTACGGCTGGAACCAGTACCTCTGGCCCCTGCTGGTCACCACCGAAGAAAACATGTACCCCGTGGTGATCGGCATCAAGCAAATGATTTCTGGTGGCGATGCGCAAACCGAGTGGAACATCGTCATGGCAACGGCCATGTTGGCCATGATTCCCCCGGCACTCGTCGTCATGTTGATGCAAAAGTGGTTCGTCAAAGGCTTGGTGGACACCGAGAAATAAGCCCTCGCCACCCCTACGTCACCTCTTACAACCCCAATTACGGTAACTTATGGCTTCCATCGAACTCCACAACATCATCAAGCGCTACGGCAGCGGCAAAACGGCCAACCAAGTCATCCACGGGGTGAACGCCCAAATTCAGGATGGTGAATTCATCGTCATCGTCGGCCCCAGCGGCTGCGGCAAATCCACGCTCTTGCGCATGGTGGCCGGCCTGGAAGAAGTGAGCGAAGGCCAAATCTCCATCGGCAGGCGCGTGGTCAAAGACCTCGAGCCCAGCGAGCGCGACATCGCCATGGTGTTCCAGAACTATGCGCTCTACCCGCACATGAGCGTGTTCGAGAACATGGCCTACGGCCTGAAGATCGCCAATGTGCCCATGGACGAGATCAAGCGCCGTGTGGACAAAGCCGCCAAGATTCTCGAACTCGCCCCCTACCTTGAGCGCAAGCCCAAGGCTCTGTCAGGCGGTCAGCGACAGCGCGTCGCCATGGGCCGCGCCATCGTGCGCCAGCCCCAGGTGTTTTTGTTTGACGAACCGCTCTCCAACCTTGATGCCAAGCTTCGCGCCCAGACGCGCCTGGAAATCCAGAAGCTGCACCGCGAGCTGGGCATCACCAGCCTGTTTGTGACACACGACCAGGTCGAGGCCATGACCCTGGCCCAGCGCATGATCGTAATGAATGGCGGCGTGATGGAGCAGTTCGGCACGCCCGAGGAGGTCTACACCCGCCCGGCCAGCACCTTTGTGGCCAGCTTCATTGGCTCGCCGCCCATGAACCTGCTCAAGAATGCCCCGGACGCCAAGGCTGGTGTGATCACCGGCATCCGCCCCGAGCATCTGGACATCACCCCTGGCGGCTGGGCCCTGCAGGTGGAAGCCGTCGAAATGCTGGGCGCCGAGCGCCTGATCTACGGCAAATGGGCGCACAAATTGAACGCCGCGGATGCAGACGAGACGGTCATCATCCGCATCGAAGAGTCGGCCGCAGTGCCCGCCTTGGGCAGCACCCTGCATGTGACCCCGCGTGCAGACCGCATCCACCACTTTGACGCAGCAACCGGCAAACGGTTGGAGTCGGTATGAGTGCGGAAAACGTGTTCGACCTCCCCGCCTGGCCTTATCCCCGCTGGGTCGCTCACCGGGGTGCCGGCAAGCTGGCACCGGAAAATACGCTGGCCGCCTTCCGCCTAGGCGCCAGCCACGGCTACCGCATGTTCGAATGCGATGTGAAGCTTAGCGCCGATAGCGTGCCGTTTTTACTGCACGACGCCACCCTCACCCGCACCACCAATGCATCCAACAAGTCCCTAGCGCCCGTGGATCATGCGCGAGTAGCTATCAAAGATGTAGCAAATGAGTCGATTGCCGGCAATCACAGCTGGTCCACCCTGAGCCAGCTCGATGCCGGCAGCTGGCACAGCCGCGCGTATGCGGGTGAAACCATCCCGACGCTGGAGGCGATTGCGCAGTACTGCATCCGCAACGGCTATTTGCTCAATATCGAGATCAAACCCACGCCGGGCACCGAGCGGCACACTGGCGAGGTTGTGGCCCGGCACGCTGCCCGTCTGTGGGCGGGACAGTCTGTGCCACCCCTGCTGACTTCTTTCGCGCCCGACGCACTGGAAGGCGCTCTGGACACTCAGCCTGAGTTGCCCCGTGGCCTGCTACTGGACGAACTCTGGAGCGGCTGGCTGGAGACCGCGCTGCGTCTGGGCTGCCAAGCCATTGTGTGCAATCACAAGCTCTGGGACACCAGCACCGTGACACAAGCCAAAGCGGCCGGCATGCGCACCCTGAGCTATACGGTCAATGACGAGCCCGCTGCGCAGCGTCTGATCGATTTGGGCACCGACGGCATCATCACCGACCGGGTGGAT
>DGQR01000095.1 GCA_002390825.1 Rhodoferax sp. UBA4409 | reverse complement strand
CGCCATGGGCCGTCCGCTGCCTGCGGGCGCTTTGTCCTTCGGTGCCTAAATGAAAGCGCGCACCCTCTCGATGTGGTGCGCCTTGGCGTGGGCCTTTGCTGGGCCTGCGCTGGCGCAGTCCCAAGAAATGGTCCCGTCGGTAAGCCGTGGGCAACAGCTGGTAGAAAGCCGTTGCTTCGGTTGCCATAGTGTGGATTCCAACCGCATTGGTCCCGCATTGGGTGGCGTGGTGGGCCGAAAAGCCGGCAAGGCCGAAGGCCACGACTATTCAAAAGCCCTTGCTGCAGCCACCCACACCTGGACGGTGGCGGGCCTCAAAGCATGGTTAACGGACCCCGAAAAGGTCATTCCCGGTCAAGAGATGAACTATCGCTTAGACCTTGCGCAGGACAGGGAGGATGTGGTCGCCTACCTCGCCACATTGTCCAAACCAGCCCGTCCCTGATTTTTTAAAACGTTTCTTCTGTCACAGGAATTTTTATGCAAACACGTACCGCTCTCTCCCTGATTGCCTTGGCTGCACTCACCGCTTGCGCCACCCAGCCCATGCGCGCACCTTTTAACCAGGCAGACCTGCCTGCCGCGGTGCAAGTGCCCGCCGGCAACAAAGTGGCCCTGGAGCACGCTGCCGCTGGCGATGTGAATTACCAGTGCCGTGCCAAAAAAGACATGGCTGGCCAGTTTGAGTGGGTGTTTGTGGGGCCTGATGCCGGTCTGAAAGATCGCAGCGGCAAGATCGTCGGCAAATACTATGGCCCACCCGCCACCTGGGAAGCCAACGACGGCTCCAAAGTGACAGCTACCCAAGTAGCAGTGTCAACGAATGGCACCGCCAACCTGCCATTGCAACTGACCAAAGCCAACCCAGCCACCGGCATGGGAATGATGCAAGGCGTGACCTTCATCCAGCGTGTGGCGACCGTGGGCGGCGTCGCTCCAAGCGCTGCATGCTCCAAGGCCAACGAAGGTGCCAACCAATTGGTGCGCTACACCGCTGACTACATCTACTACAAGGCAATGTAAGTACATTGCTATCAAAAAAAGAGCTGCTGGCGCATATATCTAGTGCGCTAGCGGCTCTTTTTATGCCTAAAAAGAGGGGGCTTGTGTATGTGGAGTTGCCGGGTTTAAGCTGAGGTTTGCGAACCTGGACATGCACACCATGCGCTTACCCTCCTCACCCCCCAAGCCGAATGTGACGCTGGCCGGCAGCGAGCTGAGCATGTTGTTCAGCCGGCTCTTGCGCACGACGACGGCTGCCAGCGTCTTGTACCTGCTGGTGAGCCCCTTGCTCGGCAGCCACATCAACACACTGATTGCGCCAGCGCTCATTTCTATCGCCGGTCTGGTTTGCATGGGTTTGCAGTCCCGGGGCCGGTTCAAGACAGCCATCGCCACGTATGCGTGGATGCTCTGGAGTGTCGTGGCCCTGCAGTCTGCGATTCGCGGCGGGGCACTCAACCCGATACTCAATGTTGATTTGATCGTGATCCTGGTGGCCGGCTGGCTGCTTGGCATGCGCCATGCTTTCCAGTTAGCAGTAGCTACAGTGCTGTGGCTTATTGCGCTGCCGGTGCTGCAAGAGGCGGGTTGGATTCACCCGGAACCTGTGACCAAACCTTGGGGCATTTTGTTGGTGCAGGTGGTCATATTGACGGGCGGTTTTTTGGCATTCCGGTTGGTGTTGGGCGCATACGAACAGCATGTTCAGGATGTGAAGACGCTCAATGCATCGCTCGGGGAGAAGCTGGGCGACTTGTTCCGCCAGGAGGCCGCCCTGCGCGAGAGCGAGCAGCGGGTCAATCAAATTTTGCAAGCCAGTCCGCTGCCCATGTTGGTGAGCGAGTTTGAGCAGGGCACCTGTCTTGAGATCAACCCCGCGTGGGAGCGCTCGTTCGAGCGGGCCCGCAAGGATGTGATTGGTCGTACCGCCGTAGAGCTCGGAATGTGGCGTGACGAGTCTTTGCGGCGCGTGTTCAAACAACAGTTTGCCGACAAGGGCCGGGTGGAAGGGTTCGAGGTTCGCCACGACTTGCCCGGTGGTGGGGAGCGGACCTTGCTGCTTTCGTCCGAGCGGTTTTTGTATGGCGGGCAGGCGTGTGTGCTCACCATTTCTGTGGATGTGACCGAACGCAAGCGGCTCGAGCAAGCGCTCATGGACCTGAATGCCAATCTCGAGCAACGTGTGTCGGAGCGCACCCGAGCCCTGGACGAGGCGAATCAGCATCTCACCCAGACCATGGCGAATTTGCAACGCGCGCAAGACGAGCTCATCAGCATCGAGAAGCTGGCTTCTCTGGGGAGTTTGGTGGCCGGCGTTGCGCATGAGCTCAACACGCCCATCGGTAACGCGCTGATCACCATCAGTGCGCTGCAAGAAAAGAGTGAGCGCGCCAGCCGCGAGGTGATGGCGGGCAGTTTGAAAAAATCTGCGTTCCTGGAATTTATGCACAGTTTGGTGGAGGGCACCACACTCTCGCGCCGCTCTTTGGAGCGCGCCGTGGACCTCATTGGCAGCTTCAAGCAGGTAGCGGTGGACCAGGAGTCCGAGCGCCGGCGCACCTTTGATGTCCGTGAGACGGTGCACGAAGTGGTAGACATGCTCAGACCCAGTATCAAATTTCAGCGGCATCAGCTTTCCGTGGAGATACCGGAAGGTTTGCTGGTGGAGAGTTTCCCCGGTCCCTTGGGGCAAGTTGTCATGAATCTGGTCAGCAATGCCATGGTCCACGGTCTGGCAGATCGGGCGGATGGTGCAGTGCAGGTGAGTGCCGCGAGCGCGCCAGACGACAAGTTTTTCGTGTTGACGGTGCAAGACAACGGGTGCGGCATACCGCCAGAGAATTTGGCCCGTGTGTTTGATCCGTTTTTCACCACACGCTTGGGGCAGGGCGGATCAGGCTTGGGCTTGTCCGTCAGCCACCGCATCGTGACCCGCATTTTGGGTGGCCGCATCAAAGTGAGCTCGACGCTGGGTGAAGGATGTGTCTTCGAAATGACCCTGCCCAAGTTGGCTCCGCAGGTGGTGAATTAAGCCGCTATACTGGTCAAAAAAACAGTATCCCAGCGCACCTAGCGGAGGCTCCATGCTCAACGACACTGCCGCGCCCAACGGGCTTTTCACCGACGATGGCCACACCGCACGTTGCGTCTGGTGCCGTAGCACGTCTGAATACCAGCGCTACCACGACCAGGAGTGGGGTTTTCCGGTGCACAGCGACACGCGTTTGTTTGAGAAGATTTGCCTCGAAGGTTTTCAGGCGGGCCTGAGCTGGCTCACCATCCTGAATAAGCGCGAGTCCTTCCGCAACGCCTTTGCAGGTTTTGATATGGACAAGGTCGCGCTGTTTGATGAAGCGGATGAGAAGCGCCTGTTGCTGGACGCCGGCATCGTGCGCCACCGCGGCAAGATTGCCTCCACCATCAACAACGCCAGACGAGCCCAGGAGCTGCGAGCAGAGTTTGGCAGCCTGGCGGCCTACTTCTGGGGCTATGAGCCGGCCAGTGGCAGCCGCCCGGCCACCATTACCCACCAAACGCTTAGTGGCATGACGACCTCGCCGGAGTCGATTGCGCTGTCCAAGGATTTGCGCAAGCGCGGCTGGAGCTTTGTGGGTCCCACCACCATGTATGCCTTCATGCAGGCCATGGGCTTGGTGAACGATCACCTGGAAGGCTGCCACGCTCGCGAGCGTGCGCTACAAGGGCGGGCGGCGTTCGTGCCGCCCCGCAAAGCTTAGGTCGCTGCGGCGGAAATGGCCGACATCAGCGCGTCGTGGCCGTTGTACAGCGCATCGCCGCGCACCAAGCGGGCGCCACTGGCACCGTGGACCACCATGGCCGGCACGCCTTGTGCGCCATGGGCTTGCATGAGGCGGCGTGCCTTCTGGACGCGGGCGTCGTGTTGGAGTTGCAGGTCTGCGTCCTGGCGGGCCAGCAGGTCGGCCGCGGCTGTTAGGCCTTGGGCCCGCAGTACGCCGTCCACTCCTTGCGGGGTGCAGATGTCCAGACCCTCCACGTAGCGCGCTTCTTGCAAAAATTTCAAGGTTTTGAGCTCTTCGGCCGGCGCGGTGTGTGCGACGGCAGTGAGGGCGAGAGAGGCTGCGGATGAGTCAAATCGGGTGCCGTGCTGGCCCAGCACTTGGCTGCGGTAGGCCTCGCTAAAAGTCTGGCCGGTGAGCTTGCCGATGCGGACATCGTTGGACCACGCAAAGTCTGCAAACTCTGCACTCATCACGCGGCCGCCGCCGCTGAACAAGCCGGTGGGCGCCAGCTCCAGGGTGATGGAGGCTTCATGCCCCAGGCGCTGACTGGCGGGGGAGGCGCCGTAGCACCAGCCACACAAGGGGTCGAATAAATAGGTCACGGTGGTGGACATGGGTTTGAGTACTTTCAATCGTTGGTCAGGGTAGCGGCTGCGAGCGCTTGCTCAAAAAGGGCGATCTCTTCCTGCAGGCTGCCGCGGCTGCGGAAGTGCCGGGCGGCGCGGTTGTACCAGTTCTCGGCGTCCTCGAGGTCGCCTTCCTGCAGGTGCAAGATGCCGTGCAACCAGGCAGCCAGCATGGAGTCGTCCTTCTGCACCAGGTCATGCGCGGCACTCCAGCGTCCGGCGTGCAGGTCTTGCAAAACTTGGTGAAGAAGGGACATGGGGGCTCCTGGGTGCAGGGATGAATGCCATGCCTTACGGCATGGCGACGGGGCTTACCACTTCATTTCGCCAGTGTTGACCTTGGCGCCAATATCCAGCGACAGGCCACCTTCTGTCAGGGCAGGGTAGGCCTGCTTCATGGCGGGGATCAAGGTGGCGCTGGTTTTGTTGGCAGCGAGGTTTTTCTCGAAAGTTAGCAGGTAGTCTTTGGTGAAGGCGATGGCGCTTGCGTCTACCTTGGTACCTGCCTTCATGTGGCCGGGAATCACCAGTTCAGGCTTCAAGGCTGCCATTTCGTCCAGCTGGGCCACCCACGCGGCGCGCTCTGCAGCGGTTTGGGTGTCAGCGGTCCAGACGTGTGTGTTGCCGAACACGCCGATGTTGCCCACCACCGCCTTGATGGACGGAATCCAGGCATAGGGGCGGTGTGCTAGCAGGCCTTGGGTGCCACGGATCTCGATGGTCTGGCCTTCCAGCGTCAGGGTGTTGCCTTCCAACGCGCGGGGCACCACGGGTTTGCGGGGGGCGTTGGCGCCCATTTTGGGGCCCCAGAACGCGACCTTGCCAGCCAGCTTGGGAGCCAGTTTGCCCAGCACGGCGGGTGTGGTCACCACGTCGGCCTGGGGGAACACTTCTTTCAGAGCTTCCACGCCGAAGTAGTAGTCAGGGTCAGCCTGGCTCACATAGATGGTGGTGAGTTGCTTGCCACTGTCCAGCACGTTGGCAGCGATGCGCAAAGCGTCGGCACGGGTGAAACCGGCGTCGATGATGATGGCGTCTTTCTGGCCATAAACCAGCGTGGAATTGACGTTAAAGCTGTTGGCATCCGCGTTGTAGACCTTGACGGTGAGCGGCTGCTGGGCGTTTGCTGCCCCAGACAGTGAGGTAAAGGCGATGGCCAGCGATGCGGCGATAACGGTAGTGCGGATCATGGTGAACTCCTGGTAGTGGTTAGACGCTAAGAGGACGTCTCATCAGCGTTGGGTTGAACTTTAATTTCAATATCCGCGCAGATAAACCCGATAATTCGGCCATTACTGTTTCGCAAATTGAGCAAATCATGGACCGTTTAACCGCCATGCAGGTGTTTGTGGAGGTGGCGCAAAGTGGCAGCTTCAGCGCCACGGCCGACAAGTTGGACATGTCCCGCGCCATGGTGACGCGTTATGTGGGCGAGCTGGAGCAGTGGCTGGGCGCACGCCTCTTGCAGCGCACTACCCGCAGCGTCACGCTGACAGATGCCGGCGAGAGTTGCCTGCGCCGCAGCCAGCAGATGCTGGCGCTCATGGAAAACGTCGAAGAAGAAACCAGCCGCCACGACGGCGCGCTGCGCGGGCAACTGCGGGTGACCTGCAGCATGTCGTTTGCTTATGCCGAAATGGCGGCGGCGATTGCCGACTTTCTGGCGCTCTACCCGCAGCTCAAGATCGACCTCAATGCCAGCGAAGGCGCACTCAACCTGGTGGAGGCCCGCATCGACTTGGCCATTCGCATCAGCGCCGAGCCTGACCCGGCGCTCATCGGCCGGGTGCTGGCGCCGTGTGCCTCGGTGTTGGTGGCTTCGCCGGACTATCTCGGAAAGCACGGCACGCCGCAGCTACCCACAGACCTGCAGGCCCACCGCTGCCTGAGCTATGCCAACTTCGGCAAAAGCATATGGAAACTGCAGCGCGGCGAAGAACACGCCGAGGTGCATGTGGGCAGCCACTTCAGCGCCAACGAGGCCACCGCCTTGATGCGGGCTGCGCTCGCGGGTGGCGGGGTGGCCATGCAACCCACGTACCTGGCAAGCCCCCACCTGCTTGACGGCAGCTTGCAACAGGTGCTGCCGCAGTGGCAGCTGCCCATGATGTCCATCTACGCGCTCTACCCCTCGCGCAAGCACCTGTCGCCGGCGGTCCGGGCTTTGCTGGACTTTCTGGCCGAGCGTTTTGCGAGCGAGCCTTGGAAGCTGCAGCGCTGAGTTGCTATCAATTAAATAGCTACTCGCGCATACTTCACATGCGCTAGAGGCCGTTTTTATTGAAAAGTCAGCCCAGGTGCTCCACTACCAGCACCGCTTTGGCCATGCCTTTGCCGGTGTTGCTGATGGCGTGTTGTACGTCCACCGCGTAACGCGCGCTGTCGCCCGCCTTGAGCACCTTGCTGTTGTCGGCGGCCTGCACCGTGAGGCTACCGCTGAGCACCGAGAGGTGTTCTTTTGCGCCCGCCTCGTGCGGCTCAGAGGCCAGCACGCCGCCGGGTTCCACGGCCAACTCGTACCACTCCACCCGCCCCGCCAAGGCGATGGGCCCCAAGATGCGCAGCGTGCACTTGCCGTCCGGGCTGGTGGTCACGGGAATGGTGTGGGCCGGCACCAGCTCCACTGTGGGCGTAGCCTTGTCTGCAGTGGTGTTGCCCAGCAGGTCGGTGAGGCTGATGCCCAGCGCTGTGGCCAGGCGCCACAGTACGCCCACCGTCGGGTTGGCCTGGTTGCGCTCCACCTCGGAGAGCATGGACTTGGACACCCCCGCACGTTTGGAGAGCTCGTCCAGCGACAGCTGTTGCGCCTTGCGGGCATCTTGCAGTTTGGAGCCTACAGCTGGAGGGCCGTCGACCAAGGGGGTAGGGTGGGGGACTTGCGCCATGGTGGTTTTGGTCGGTAAAATGGATTTTTGTTCGATATACCGGAAATATCCGCTAAAACGATATTACACCGCCATGGCTACTTTGCCTACCTCTCTGTCTACCGTTGCACCCGGCCACTATTTGCAATTCGCCAGCGATAACACCTCCGGCATCTGCCCCGAGGCCATGCAGGCGTTCATGGCGGCCAACACCGGCTTTGCGGCGTCTTACGGCAATGACGACGCCACACGGCTGGCCTGCGACCGCATCCGCGAGGTGTTTGAGGCGGACGCCGAGGTGTTCTTTGTGTTCAACGGCACAGCGGCCAACTCGATCGCGCTGGCGTCGCTGTGCCAGTCCTACCAGGCCGTGATTTGCAGCGACACCGCGCACGTAGAGACCGATGAGTGCGGTGCGCCCGAGTTTTTCTCCAATGGCTCCAAGCTGCTTTCCGCCCCGCACCGCCACGGCAAGCTCACCTCGGCCGGCGTGCTGGAAGTCATCACCCGCCGCACCGATGTGCATTACCCGCGGCCCAAGGTCGTCACGCTGACCCAGTCCACAGAGATGGGTTCGGTTTACCAAAAGGGCGAAATCAGCGGTATCAGCCGCATCGCGCAGGAGCACGGCCTGAAGGTGCACATGGACGGCGCCCGCTTTGCCAACGCAGTGGCCGCCCTCAAGGTGGCGCCCGCCGACATCACCTGGCGCGCCGGTGTGGATGTACTGTGCTTTGGTGGCACCAAGATGGGCCTGCCGATTGGTGAGGCTATTGTCTTTTTTGATCGCAAGCTGGGCGAAGAGTTTTCCTACCGCTGCAAGCAGGCCGGGCAGCTGGCTTCCAAGATGCGCTACCTGTCCGCCCCCTGGCTGGCTATGCTGACTGATGGCACCTGGCTGCGCCACGCCGCCCACGCCAACGCCATGGCGCACCGGCTGTCTGAGCGCATAGCCGGTATCGCCGGTGCCGAGTTGCTACTGCCCACCGAAGTGAATGGCGTGTTCGTCAACCTGCCCGAGCCCGCGATTGCGCGCCTCAAGGCTTTGGGTTGGACCTTCTACACCTTCATCGGCGGTGGTGCGCGCTTTATGTGTTCTTGGGCTACCACTGAGGAAGCTGTCGATCATCTGGCGGACGATTTGGAGCGGGTGTTGGCGGGCTGACACCGGTGCTATGGTGTTGCACTAACACTGTGGGAGCCTCGCTATGCAAAACAACGTTCGAGTGATTGAAGAAAAGGTGCTATCCAACAACTGGTACCTGTTGAAGACCACGACTTTTGACCTCATGCGCCGAGACGGCACTTGGCGGCGCCAGCAGCGCGAGACCTATGACCGGGGCAATGGCGCCACGATACTGCTCTACAACCGCGCAAAGCAAACCATCATCCTGACCCGGCAGTTCCGGTTTCCCACGTTTGTGAACGGTTCGCCGGATGGCATGCTGGTGTAGGCGTGTGCGGGCCTGCTGGATCAGGATGATCCAGTCACCTGCATCCGCCGCGAGGCCGAGGAGGAAACCGGCTACCAGATCAAGGATGTTCGCAAGGTGTTTGAGGCCTACATGAGCCCCGGCTCGGTGACTGAGCGCCTGTACTTCTTTGTGGGTGAATATGCCGACAGCGACAAGGTGTCCGAGGGCGGCGGGCACCACCACGAGGGTGAAGACATTGAGGTGCTGGAGCTCGGGTTGGACGAGGCCTTGGCGCAGGTGGCCGCAGGCACGATCTGCGATGGCAAGACCATCATGCTCCTGCAATACGCCAAGCTGCATGGCCTGCTGGCGCCCTGAATCTCAGACGCAGCGCTGATTACTAAATCCCCCCTGTTGGCCACAGCAGGGGGGTATTCGCTAACAATGCCCAGCGCTAGTTGCTAGCAGGTCGCGCCAATCGGTAGCGGACTTAGCCCAAACGGCTGCGATGCCGCGCCACTTGCGCCCGTACCTGCGCCGGTGCGGTACCGCCCAAGATGTTGCGGGCGTTGAGCGAGCCGCGCAGGCTCAAACACTCGTACACATCTTTCTCGATGCTGGCGTGGAAGCCTTGCAGCACCTCGAGTGGCAGCTCGGACAGATCACACGCATGCGACTGAGCGGCCTTCACGGCGTGGGCCACCGTCTCGTGCGCATCGCGGAAGGGCAGGCCCTTCTTCACCAAATAGTCCGCCAGGTCAGTGGCAGTGGCATAGCCCTTGAGCGCGGCGCGTTCCATGGCTTCTGGGTTCACGCTGATGCCGCCTTCTTTTTTGCCAGTCGCCGCGTTCACCTGGCCGCCGATCATTTCAGAGAAGATGCGCAGCGTGTCTTTGAGCGTGTCCACCGTGTCGAACAGCGGCTCTTTGTCTTCCTGGTTGTCCTTG
>DGQR01000161.1 GCA_002390825.1 Rhodoferax sp. UBA4409 | reverse complement strand
GTAGTAGATGCCGGCGTGGATCACCTCGCTGCTGCGCGAACTGGTCTGGGTGCCTATTGCATCGCAGGCTTCAAGCACCCATACATCCCGCCCCGTTTGGGCAATAGCCCGTGCGACTGCCAAGCCTACAACGCCCGCCCCCAACACCACGCAATCTACGCGCTCCATCGTTTCAGGGGCTCGCGGGTGGAGTGGCGCGCGACAAGTAGGCCTGCGCTTCGTTGGCATCCATACCGAATGTCAAGGCGGCGGTGGCCTCACCATGAAGCCCAAAGGCATAGCCCTTGACTTCATTGACCATGACAAACTGCATGGCGAACATCGCACCATCGCTGCAGCGCATGTCCATCGCACCCCCGGTGACACTGGTAAACCGGAGTGAGCCGGCACAGCTGGCGATGCTGCCCGTGCCGGAAAGGCTTATGTCGCCCGTGCGGTCGGGCCGCAAATTCACCACGCCTTCCAGGCGCTGGCCTCCGATTTGCATCAGTGCAGGCCGTGGGGTTGTGACAAGGCGCCAGCCCACGTGCTCTACCAAGGCACAAGCGGTGAGCCACGCCGCCATCCCGAGGGTGGCGAGCACTCGGCAAATGCGCAACAGCTGTGGCCTCGGGGCAAATCGCATCGTAATTCCTTCAGTCCGGCCAACGAGGAGCCGTTGTACTATCTTAGCGACGCAGCGCGTATCTGACCCTGACAAAAGCGCGGATCTGACAGGGCATTTCCGGCGCCACGCGCTCCCCCAGTACCCAGGAGGCCTTTTGTTGAAGCCTGCTCATCCATCTGCCCATTCAGCCGTGACGGCCGTGGCTCCTGCTTTTGCCAAGCAAGGTTGGTTCAAAGCGATCAGCGGGACACTGGCTGTTTTGGCCGTGCTGGTGGCGGTCTATCTGGTGGGCCCCCGCAACGAATTTGGCGCCCCAACAGCGACACCGCGCGCCCAAGTCCCCCAGGACCTCGCCGCTTTCGATGCCTGGATAGCGGCACAAGAGGCCACCGTGCCCGGTATCAAAGCGGGCAATGCCAAGGGCATCGTTTGGGCGAAGAACTCCGGCCAGAAAACAACCTGGGCTGTGGTCTACCTGCACGGTTTCTCTGCCAGCAGGCTGGAAACCGCCCCCCTCACCGGGCAAGTGGCGCAGGGTCTGGGCGCCAATGTGTTTTACACCCGCCTGACGGGCCATGGCGTGCCCGGCGCAGCCATGGGCGACGCCAAGGTGCAAGACTGGCTGGCAGACGCCCAAGAAGCGCTGAATATCGGGCGTCAGTTGGGCGATCGGGTGTTGGTCATCAGCTGCTCTACCGGTGCAACGCTGGCGACCTGGCTCGAAGTCAACGGCCCCAAAACCGGTGTAGCCGGACATGTGTTTGTATCCCCCAATTTCGGGCCTAAAGACGAGCGTGCTGATCTGATTAACGGCCCATGGGGCCACCAGATCGCTTTTGCCTTGCTAGGCCAGGAGCGTACCCACACGCCCGCCAGCGATGCTGAAAGCCAAGCCTGGACCAGCAGCTACCCTACCCGCAGCTTGTTTCCCATGATGGCCCTGGTCAAATCCACCCGCGAGAGCCCGCTGGAGCGCTTCTCGGCGCCCGTCATGATGCTGTACAGCGCCGACGACAAAACGGTAGAACCCCGCCTCTCGCAAACCGCGTTGGACCGCTTCAGTTCAAGCAACAAACACCTGATAAAGGTCGACTACAGCGAAGCCAAAGGCCAGCATGTGCTGGCAGGCGAGATCCGGGCCCCGGCAGCCACCGCCCTTATGGCACAAAGCATTCTTCAATGGGTCGCCACACTCGGCCCGCTTGCACCATGACACCTGACATGACATCCAAGGCCACCACCCCCGGCGACACCCCCGAGGTTTTGCGCCTGCCGCTGCGCCAACTGGGCCTGCGCTCCGGCATGGCGCTGCAGACTCGGCGCTTAGTAGAAGGCACCAGCAAAACAGAGGCCCAGTTTTTTGGTGCGATTGAGGGCAAGGGCGTGATGGTAGGGCCCGCCAACTCGGATGCGGTGCAAACCGGGCTGACCACTGGCGAGGTTTGCATCGTGCGGGGCTTCACGGGGCAGTACGAGTTTTCTTTCATCAGCAAAGTCCTGCAGACTTTTGAGGCGCCCTTTGCCTACGCGTTGCTGGCCTACCCTGCGCAAGTCGATGCCAAACGGGTGCGCCAGTCCATGCGGACCAAAGTTGCTTGGCCTGCGGAGGTGCGCACAGCTACGGAGGTTGCATTCCGGCCTGTCACCCTGGCGGATTTGAGCCCTTACGGCTCCATGGTTCTGAGCGCAGAAGCTTTGGGCAGTGTGGGCGACACCATCGCCTGGAAGCTGGTGGCCCAGACGGGGTCCACACTCGTCCAGCTGGAGCTGCAAGCCAAAATATGCCATCACAGCCGCCCCACGGGGCTCGACCATTGGATTGTGGGTTTGGCGTTTCAGCAACTGAGCGCCGAGAACATTGTGCGACTGCACTACCTCGTGAGCACCGGGGCCTAGCCCGAACGCTTGCACACGCTGCTCAGACAAACAAAAAAGCCTTCCAAGCGAACTTGGAAGGCTTTTTATCTGGTGGGCGATGCAAGTTTCGAACTTGCGACCCCTGCAGTGTGAATGCAGTGCTCTACCCCTGAGCTAATCGCCCTTGAAACTGTGATCCCGTATCAAGGAAGCCTCAAATTATATACCATTTTTTAAGCCATTTGCTTCCAGACCGTTTTTCCGCCGCTAGATTTGTCCAACTGGGCCAAAACATCATCGTGCGCGGCCATTTCTTGGGCATTCGCTTCCAAGACTGGCAGTTGCATGCTGCGCAGGTCCAACTGCTCCACCACCAACCCGGGCTCTTGGGTATCGCTACTCTCCATCAACAAGGCATCTTGGCCTCGGGTCATGTTGATGTAAACGTCGGCCAGCAGCTCGGCATCCAACAGCGCACCGTGCAGGGTGCGCCCGGAGTTGTCTACCTCCAAGCGATCGCACAACGCATCCAGGCTGTTGCGTTTGCCCGGAAACATTTCCTTGGCCATCACCAAGGTGTCCAAGACACTGCCGACAAAACTCTTGAACGGCTTCTTGCCCGTGCGCTTGAGCTCCATATCCAGAAAGGACAGGTCAAAGGGCGCGTTGTGGATGATGATTTCGGCGCCCGCTACATAGTCCACCAGCTCTTGGGCAATTTCCTCAAAGCGGGGCTTATCGCTCAAAAACTGGGTTGTCAGCCCGTGGACCCGTAACGCACCTTCGTCGCTGTCCCGCCCCGGATTCAGGTAAAAGTGCAGGTTGTTCCCGGTCAGCTTGCGGTTGACGAGTTCCACGCAGCCAATTTCCACCATGCGGTCCGGATGGTCCGGATGGTTGGCGTAAAAACCGGTGGTTTCCGTGTCGAGAACAATCTGGCGCATGGTCTGTCTCAGTGGTTTTCGCGGGCGTGGTTGATGGTGTATTTGGGAATCTGTACCACCAGGTCTTGCTGCGCCAGGTAAGCCTGGCAACTCAATCGGGACTGAGGCTCCAAGCCCCAAGCGCGGTCCAACAGGTCTTCTTCGGTTTCTTCTGCGGCATTCAAGCTTTGCAAGCCTTCGCGCACGATCACGTGGCAGGTGGTACAGGCGCAGCTCATGTCGCAGGCATGTTCAATCTGGATACCGTTTTCCAACAGCGCCTCGCAAATGGAAGTGCCGGGTGCCGCTTTTAGCTCAACCCCTTCAGGGCAATACTCAGGATGCGGCAGGATTTTGATAATGGGCATGGTCAGTTCACTTCAAATGGATTCAATGCTTTTGCCGGCTAGTGCTTGTGAAATACCTTTGTTCATCCGCATGGCGGCAAAGGGCTCGGTCACATCGGCCAGTGCCTTGATCGCGGTTTCAATAACGGCAGGGTCAGTAACCTGCGTGGCAGCGGTCACATCGGCAATTGCGACATCAATGGCAGTGCGCTCTGCGGCATTGAGAAGCTCGCCATCCGCCTCCAAGGCACTGCGAGTCGCCAAGATTAGGCGGTCGGCGTCCACCCGGGCTTCCACCAAGGCACGGGCGCGCATATCGGCCTCGGCAGTGGCAAAGCTATCTTTGAGCATGGCGGCAATTTGATCATCAGTGAGTCCATAAGACGGCTTTACATCAATCCGGGCCTCCACACCGCTCACTTGCTCTTTGGCAGAGACGTTCAACAAGCCGTCGGCATCAACGGTGAATGTCACCCGGATGCGGGCTGCGCCCGCTGCCATGGGGGGAATGCCGCGCAGCTCAAACCGCGCCAGGCTGCGGCAATCAGCGACGAGGTCCCGCTCACCCTGAACGACATGCAAAGCCAACGCGGTCTGACCGTCTTTGTAGGTTGTGAAATCCTGCGCCATGGCAGTAGGGATGGTTTGGTTGCGCGGCACGATGCGCTCCACCAAGCCCCCCATGGTTTCCACCCCCAACGACAAGGGGATCACGTCCAGCAACAACAAATCTCCACCGGGGTTGTTACCGGCCAGTTGATTGGCCTGAATGGCGGCACCCAGTGCCACCACCTCATCCGGATTCAAATTGGTCAATGGCTCTTGACCAAAAAAGGCCTGCACAGCAGCTTTGATCTGGGGCATGCGCGTAGAGCCGCCCACCAGCACCACGCCCTGCACATCTTCTTTGCTGAGGGACGCATCCCGTAAAGCCTTGCGTACGGCTTGCAAGGTACGCGCCGTCAGGTCTTTGGTGGCCGCCTCGAAATCCTCGCGCCGGACACCCAGATCGATAGCACCTGCAGACAGATCCACTTCCACGCTGGCGATTTCTTCAGCCGACAAGGCCTCTTTGCAAGACCGCGCTTCTGCCATCAACACCGCCTGGTCTTCTGGGGTGGGGGCAGCGAGGCCGGAAGTTTGCAGCAACCACTCCGCCAATGCCCGGTCATAGTCATCGCCCCCCAGTGCGGAGTCCCCACCGGTGGCCAACACTTCAAAAACGCCTTGCGACAAACGAAGAATGGAAATATCGAAGGTACCGCCGCCCAAGTCATAAATGGCGTAGACCCCTTCCGAGGCGTTGTCCAAACCATACGCAATGGCGGCCGCAGTCGGCTCGTTGATCAAGCGCAAGACATTCAGGCCCGCAAGTTGAGCTGCGTCTTTGGTGGCTTGGCGCTGTGCATCATCAAAATACGCCGGTACTGTGATGACTGCGCCGTAAATGTCGTCATTGAAGCTGTCTTCAGCCCGAAACCGCAAGGTCGCCAGGATCTCCGCACTGACTTCCACCGGGCTCTTCACCCCTGCAATGGTGCGGATTCGGGCCATCCCCGGCTCGTTCACCAAGGCAAATGGCAGCTTGTCGGCGTGCGCGATATCCGCAAAACCGCGCCCCATCAGGCGCTTGGCCGATGCAATCGTGTTTCCCGGGTCGGTGGTTTGATTCGCCAAGGCGTCAAAGCCGATCTGCCGACGATCGGCATCCAGATAGCGCACCACACTGGGCAACACCACCCGGCCCTGCGCGTCAGGCAGGCACTCCGCCACACCGCTGCGCACTGCGGCCACCAGAGAATGGGTGGTCCCTAAATCAATACCGACAGCGATACGGCGCTCATGCGGATTGGGGGATTGGCCGGGTTCTGAAATTTGCAAAAGCGCCATCACATCTCACACTATTCAAATTGATCTAAACGCTGATGCAGATCGAGCGCGAACTTATCGATAAACATCAAAGCCCGCACGTGACTCACAGCGGCTTCAAAGTCTTTTATCTGATCCAACGCAGTCTCGCAAGCGCTCAGCAGCTCCTGCCGGCTTTGTTGCACTTCGGCCAACAGAGCCTCCAATGCGCTTGCGCCATTCGCATCATCCAGCGCCTCGCGCCACTCCATCTGCTGCATAAGAAATGCAGCGGGCATGGCGGTGTTGCTGTGAGCCTGAATCGGCTTGCCGGCCAACTCACACAAGTAGGCAGCGCGCTTCAGGGGATCTTTTAGGCGCTGGTAAGCCTCGTTGATCCTGACGGACCATTGCAACGCCACTCGCTGGGCTGCAGGGCCATGAGACGCAAATTTATCCGGATGAGCTTCCCTTTGAAGTTCCTTCCAGCGCGCATCGATGGAGGCACGATCCTGCGCGAACGCCCTCGTCAAACCGAAGAGGGCAAAGTCATCGTCTTGCAGGTTCACACTCGGAAGGACTCACCACACCCACACTTGTCGCGCTCGTTGGGGTTATTGAAGCGAAAACCTTCGTTCAAACCCTCGCGGACAAAATCCAGCTGTGTACCGTCAATGTAGGCAAAGCTCTTAGGATCGACCAAGACTTTCACGCCATGGCCTTCAAACACGATATCTTCCGGCGCCAGCTCATCCACGTACTCCAACTGATACGCCAAGCCGGAGCAGCCTGTGGTCTTTACGCCCAAGCGCACCCCCACTCCCTTTCCACGTTTGGTCAGGTAGCGGGTCACGTGGCGCGCAGCGGCCTCTGTCAGGGTGACGGCCATATCAGTTCAGGTGCTTTTTCTTGTAATCGTCCACGGCTGCTTTGATCGCGTCTTCCGCAAGGATCGAGCAATGGATCTTGACAGGTGGGAGCGCCAATTCTTCAGCGATCTGGCTGTTTTTCAGGGCCGCAGCCTCGTCCAGCGTTTTACCTTTGACCCATTCGGTCACCAGGGAGCTGGACGCAATCGCTGAGCCGCATCCGTAGGTTTTGAATCGTGCATCTTCGATCACACCGGTCTCGGCGTTCACCTTGATTTGCAATTTCATCACATCACCACAGGCGGGCGCACCCACCATGCCAGTACCCACCGAGTCATCACCCTTATCAAAAGAGCCTACGTTGCGGGGGTTTTCGTAGTGATCAACGACTTTGTCTGAATATGCCATTTGCTATACCTCGTAACTTTGATCAGTGCGCCGCCCACTGGATAGTGGACAGGTCAATACCTTCTTTGTACATGTCCCACAGCGGGCTCAAATCACGCAGCTTGGCCACGTTTTGCTTGATGGTGTCGACCGCGTAGTCGATGTCCGCCTCGGTGGTCCATCGGCCGATCGTCATTCGCAAGCTGCTGTGCGCCAATTCATCACTGCGCCCCAGAGCGCGCAACACATAGCTGGGCTCCAAGGACGCGGAAGTACACGCCGAACCACTGGAGACTGCCAAGCCCTTGATACCCATGATCAGGGACTCGCCTTCCACATAGTTGAAGCTCATGTTCAAGTTATGGGGAACGCGCTTTTCTTTGTGCCCGTTGATAAAGACCTGCTCAATGCCTTCCAAGCCCGCCAACATGCGGTCATGCAGGGCCTTGATACGCTTGTTTTCTTCGTGCATCTCGGCCTTGGCAATAGCGTACGCCTCGCCCATGCCCACGATCTGGTGTGTCGGCAAGGTGCCACTGCGCATACCGCGCTCGTGGCCACCGCCGTGCATTTGGGCTTCCAGACGGATGCGCGGCTTGCGACGAACAAACAAGGCGCCAATACCTTTAGGGCCGTAGGTCTTGTGGGACGTCAGGCTCATCAAATCGATGGGCAACTGGGTCATGTCAATGTCCACGCGGCCGGTAGCCTGCGCTGCATCCACATGGAAAATCACGCCTTTTTCGCGGCACGCATTACCCAAAGCCACGACGTCCTGGATCACGCCGATCTCGTTATTCACAAACATCACACTCGCCAGAATGGTATCGGGGCGGATGGCGGCCTTGAACGTGTCGAGGTTGACCAAACCATCGTCCTGCACATCAAGGTAGGTGACTTCAAACCCTTGGCGCTCCAGCTCGCGGCAAGTGTCCAGCACCGCCTTGTGCTCGGTTTTCACCGTGATGATGTGCTTGCCTTTGGTCTTGTAAAACTGCGCGGCACCTTTGATCGCAAGGTTGTTGGACTCAGTAGCACCCGAGGTCCAGACGATTTCACGAGGATCCGCACCGATCAAGGATGCGACTTGCTCGCGGGCCTTCTCGACAGCAGCTTCGGCCTCCCAGCCCCAGGCGTGGCTCCTGGATGCCGGATTGCCAAAATGGTTGCGCAGCCAAGGGACCATGGCATCCACCACCCGCTCGTCGCAGGGGTTCGTAGCGCTGTAGTCCATGTAGATCGGGAAATGAGGTGTTGTGTCCATAGCTGGCTCGGTGCTGGCTGCAGTAAAAAATCAGGATTTTGAGAAGGCATTGCCCAAGGCAAACACCGAATTCGGCGCATTCACCCGGATCGGCTTAACCACTGGCATTGCAGAAATTGCGCGCTTGATGCTCGGCTTGTCTTCAATTTGCAAGCCCTTGGCGAGTTGATCGTCCACCAGCTTTTGCAGTGTGACTGAATCCAAAAACTCCACCATACGGGTGTTCAAAGAGGCCCAGAGGTCGTGCGTCATGCAGCGTGCACCTTCGCCCAAGCAGTTTTCTTTGCCGCTGCATTGAGTGGCGTCGATCGGCTCGTCTACCGACGTGATGATCTCTGCCACGGTAATGTCAGACGCTTTGCGGGCTAAGGTGTAACCGCCGCCGGGGCCGCGGGTGGACTCTACCAAATCGTGGCGACGCAGCTTGCCGAACAACTGCTCAAGGTAAGAGAGGGAAATTTGTTGGCGCTGGCTGATCGCAGCCAGAGTCACAGGCCCTGAGCTTTGACGCAGGCCCAGATCGATCATCGCGGTGACCGCAAAACGGCCTTTGGTGGTGAGACGCATCGCTTGCTCCTTGGTGGCAGGGTTGTTGACTAGCGGACTCAAGTATAGCACTAAACCCCGCATGTCAGTCGGGTAAGCAGACTGATCAGTCTATTTACCCGATAGGAATAATCAACTTTACAGATTTACGATGTTGTCTGTCCCTGGCGCGCCAAAAGCCTGCTCTTTCAGGATGGTCAATTGGTCGCGTACCCGTGCTGCTTTTTCGAACTCGAGATTACGCGCGTGCTCCATCATGAGCTTCTCCAAGCGCTTGATTTCGCGCGACACATCCTTCTCGCTCATGTCTTCCACTTGGGCACGCTGATGGGCATCGCGCTCCAGGCGCTCGGCCTCTTTGCCCGCTTTTTCGCTGTAGACGCCATCAATCAGGTCGCGTACTTTTTTCACGATGGCTTTGGGCGTAATGCCTCGCTCCAGGTTGTGGGCGATTTGCTTTTTGCGGCGGCGCTCGGTTTCGCCGATGGCACGCGCCATGGAGTCCGTGATTTTGTCGGCATACAAAATAGCTTTGCCTTCCAGGTTGCGGGCAGCACGGCCGATGGTCTGGATCAATGAGCGCTCGGAGCGCAAAAAGCCCTCTTTATCGGCATCCAGAATGGCGACCAGTGAGACTTCCGGAATATCCAAGCCCTCGCGCAGCAAGTTGATCCCGACCAGTACGTCAAAGGTGCCCAGCCGCAGATCGCGCAAAATTTCAACCCGCTCAACGGTGTCCACATCGCTATGCAGGTAACGCACCTTTACGCCGTTGTCGGTCAGGTAATCGGTGAGCTGCTCCGCCATCCGTTTGGTCAGGGTGGTGATCAACACGCGTTCGTTTTTGTCGACCCGGATCCGGATTTCCTGCAGCACATCGTCCACTTGGCTACCTGCCGGACGCACCTCGACCTCAGGGTCCACCAAGCCTGTGGGGCGCACCACTTGCTCCACCACCTGCCCGGCATGCTCGTTTTCCCATTGCGCCGGCGTGGCCGACACGAACACGACCTGCCGCATTTTGGTCTCGAACTCTTCAAACTTGAGCGGCCGGTTATCCAAGGCGCTGGGCAAGCGGAATCCGTACTCCACCAGCGTGGTTTTACGCGCCCGGTCGCCGTTGTACATGCCACCGAACTGACCAATCAACACATGGCTCTCGTCCAAAAACATCATCGCGTCTTTGGGTAAATAGTCGGTCAAGGTCGACGGTGGCTCGCCAGGGGCAGACCCGCTCAAATGGCGCGAGTAATTTTCAATGCCTTTGCAATGCCCCACCTCGCTGAGCATTTCCAGGTCAAAGCGGGTGCGTTGCTCCAGGCGCTGCGCCTCGACAAGCTTGCCCATGCCGACAAACTCTTTCAACCGACCCGCCAACTCGGTTTTGATGGTCTCCACCGCTGCCAGCACTTGGTCACGGGGCGTCACGTAGTGGCTACTGGGGTAGACGGTAAAGCGGGGGATTTTCTGGCGGATGCGCCCCGTCAGCGGGTCAAACAACTGCAGGCTCTCAATCTCGTCGTCAAACAGCTCGACGCGAATCGCCATCTCACTGTGCTCGGCCGGAAAGATATCGATGGTGTCACCCCGCACCCGAAACGCACCCCGGCTGAAATCCATGTCATTGCGCTGGTACTGCATCCGCACCAATTGGGCAATCATGTCGCGCTGGCCCATACGGTCGCCGGTGCGCAGGGTCATCACCATCTGGTGGTAACTTTCTGGCTTGCCGATGCCGTAAATGGCCGACACGGTCGCCACAATCACCACATCCCGCCGCTCGATGATGCTCTTGGTGCAACTCAGGCGCATTTGCTCAATGTGCTCGTTGATCGCACTGTCTTTTTCAATAAAGAGATCGCGCTGCGGCACATAGGCCTCGGGCTGGTAGTAGTCGTAGTAGCTGACGAAATACTCCACCGCATTCTTCGGAAAGAACTCGCGAAACTCACTGTACAGCTGGGCGGCAAGTGTCTTATTCGGGGCAAACACGATCGCAGGACGGCCCAAACGGGCGATCACGTTCGCCATGGTGAAAGTCTTGCCCGACCCGGTCACGCCCAGCAAGGTTTGAAAAACCTCGCCATCTTCCACACCACTCACCAGCTGATCAATCGCTTCGGGCTGGTCCCCCGCGGGCGGATAGGGCTGGTACAGCTCAAAAGGCGACCCCGGGAAACTGACAAAGGTACCGGTGCGCACTTGCGCCGAATCATCGTTTTCCACGACGGCGAGGGGCACGGGATTTTTGGAGGCAGGCATGAGAGTAGGTCCGGACAGCAGAAAAAGCACGAAACCCAAGACTGTAGACTAGCTGCGTAACTGTAGGGGGTTTGACTTGCAAAGCACTTTGTTTCCCGGGGTACGGCTGCCCCTTGTTCAGGCACCCATGGCGGGCGCACAAGGTGCTGCCTTGGCGGCTGCCGTCTGCAACGCAGGCGCACTGGGCTCTTTGCCAGCGGCCATGCACACGCCCGAGTCGCTGGAACGCGAGCTCGCCGGGCTGCGCGCGCTCACCCCACACGCATTCAATGTGAATTTCTTTTGCCACACGCCACCTCTGCCGGATCCGCTGAAGGAAGCGCGTTGGATGGAAACTCTGCATCCGCATTACCAGCAATGGCATTTGACCGTGCAAGACATGGTGCCCGGGCCGGGCCGGGCACCTTTTTCAGAGGCCATGGCCGAGGTGCTGGAGTCATTTCGGCCTGCGGTAGTGAGCTTTCATTTTGGCCTGCCGGCTCCTGCGTTGCTCGCGCGGGTCAAAACCATGGGTAGCTTGGTGATGTCGTCCGCCACCACAGTAGAAGAAGGTCTCTGGTTGCAGAACCATGGTGCCGATATCGTGATTGCACAGGGCCTGGAGGCGGGTGGGCACCGGGGGGTGTTCTTGCATACAGACCTTAGTACCCAGCGCCCCTTGGCGGAATTGCTGCCGCCATTGGTCCAAGCGCTGCGCGTCCCGGTGCTAGCAGCGGGCGGCATTGCAAGCGATGCCGATGTCGCCGCAGCGATGGCCGTGGGCGCTGCGGGTGTGCAGGTGGGTACAGCCTATCTGACCTGCCACGAAGCGACGACCAGTGCGCTGCACCGGAGGGCACTCCAAGCGACACCACCGCGCACCACCGCGCTCACCAACATTTTCACCGGCAGGCCAGCCCGCGGCATCGTGAACCACGCCATGCAAAGCCTGGGCCCCATGAACCCTGAGGCACCCGCATTTCCGCTGGCCACGGCGGCCGTGGCCCCGCTCAGGGCCCGTGCCGAGGCAGCCGGCTCGGACGACTTCAGCCCCTTGTGGGCCGGCACCAACATGCAAGGCTGCTTGAGCGAATCCGCAGCGGACACCACCCGCAGGCTCGCAAAAGGCTTTGGCACCATCGCATCGTAAGAGCGGGCACCATCTCGGTGCCGTTTAAAATACGCATTTCCTCCGCGGCTCTCCACAGACCCGTTTATCGCCCCCTCCGTTCAGGACTTATTCATGTCTCTTTTTACTGCCGTCGAAATGGCTCCCCGTGACCCTATCCTGGGTCTGAACGAACAATTCAACGC
>DGQR01000042.1:16851-24467 GCA_002390825.1 Rhodoferax sp. UBA4409 | reverse complement strand
GGCAGCGATTCCGTGAGCGATATTATTTATGGCTACGCAGGTAATGACACTATTAACGGTAGAGCCGGTAATGATGTCCTAATTGGCGGAGCAGGGAACGACTCGCTCACAGGCGGAACAGGGTCAGATACGTTCAAGTGGTCTCTCAATGACCAAGGAACCAACGCTGGTCAGGCTGTAGACACTATTACCGACTTCAGCGCTGCAACCTTTGCATCCGGCGGCGATCGTATTGACTTGCGTGATTTGTTATCGGGTGAAAACAGCGCGACTTTGGACAAGTACTTGCATTTCAGTACAAACGGCACTGAGACTGTGCTCCAAATCAGTACATCGGGCGCCTTCACTGCGGGGCATTCAATTGGAGGAACATTTGCTGATGTCACAAACAACACAGTCCAGCGAATCGTTTTCTCCGGTGTAAACCTCACGTCTGGATTTACCACTGACCAGCAATTAATCAATGACTTGATTTCAAAAGGAAAGTTGATTACTGACTAATACGGTCCGCACAAGAAAACCGAAGAGAGGCCCCCCAAGAATCTTCGGTTTTCCCAAGCCACACTGCCCATGCGGTGATGGTGAAAGCAATCTGCCGCCAACGACCACTGATAGGCAGTGTGTTGGGGGGCTCATGCGCTGAAAGCCCTCCTAATCCTTTGTTATGACAGATTTGGCCATTTTTCTTGGCATATGCCCGCGGGAAAGGGAAGCCAGGAACCTTACGATTAAGCGCCATCAGGAAAGTGGTGAGATCGCAGAAACTGCATACTTGGCATGCTTTCACATGCCTCTCGACTTCTATTACGACGCACTTCGCCCAATTAAGAGAGGTGCTGCGCCCTAAAGCGACATGCACCACTGCGGATGGCAATCAAGCAGAGGGAACGTCCTTCACTGCAGGCCCGGTTGCGCCATCAAAGCCCAAGGCCTTCAACGCGTCGATCTCAGCATCAGTCGAAACACCCTCAGCCAACACCACGAGTCCAATGTTGTGAGCAATACCGCAAAGACCTTTCAAGAAGGCTGCGTTGCCTGCGTTGGAATCAACACCCCGGACGAAACTGGAGTCCACCTTTAAATAGTCGAGTCCCAAGTCATGTAACTGCCCAATTTGACTGAAGCGGTGGCCAAAGTGCTCTAAACCCACGTGGCAGCCATGCAACTTCAGTTGCGGACATAGCGCCCGGAATGCATCCAAATGCTTAAAGGCCCCTTCTTCTGCCACTTCAAGCCAGAGCCGATCAGCGGCTCCTGCACTTTGGCGAACCAAAGCAATTAACTTCGGGATGAAGGAACGGTCATCCAAGGAGCTCGCGGAGAGATTGATGGCCAAGCCCGGAAGCGCAGGCGTCCGCGCAAGATCTTGCAATCCAAGCTCCACCGCCTTGAGGTCCAAATCGGCGGTCAACTTCAGTCGCTCTGCAATCGGTAAAAAACGCCCGGCCGGCAACCACTCTCCGCGCTCGTCAAACATCAAGCGCAAAGGGCACTCGCGGTGCGATAGGCCGCCAGACATGGTCATTACGGGGAAAGAAATGAGGCGCACCCAGCCATGCTCCAAAGCACGTCGGATCATGATGGCCCACTGGTCTGCAGTACGTGGCAAATCATCATCTGTCGATACGCGAGCCTCTTGAACACTGTTCGCCTGGGAGGCCTCTGCAGTCGCCAGCGCACTGTCGATCCGCGCCAGAAGCTCGCCGATGTTTTCGCCTTGGCTGAACCGTCCGTAACCCACTGCCCCTGTATTACCGCCCTCCACAAAGGGCGCAGCCTCTTTGATCAGTACCTGGATGAGTCGGCTTGCGAGCTCTTGCCCCTCCACATTGGCTGGCACCAAAAGCGCAAAATCAGCACCGTTAAGTCGGGCAGGCACGCTCTCTGAATGGGCTTCGGCTACCCGCTTGAGGACATGTCCGGTCAACTTCAAGAAGTCGTCCGTTGCTGCACGCCCCAGACGCCGATTGATACCTGCCAGATCCGCCAAACGCACCATCAACAGCAAGCCACCTGAGGAGTCTTCCGCATCCATGCTTTGACGCAATCGCGCCATGAAATAAGCGCGATTAGCCAATCCAGTCAAGTTATCAAAATTAGCCTCCTGCCTGACTTGCTCAAGCCGAAGGGCTTCATCATCAAACATCGACTTCAGGCGCCCGACCGTTGCATTCATTGCGCTGGCCAGCTGCTTCAGCTCAGGTACCTTGGGCTCCTCTACCGTAACGAAGCGTCGCTGCGTAATAGCCGTCGCTTGTTCGATCACCGTATCCAAGGGTCGCCGCAAGCGCCCCAATACCGAGCTCCCCAGCCAGCCGCCCACCAAGCCCGCTAAAGCAAGTGCCAGTGTCATGTCACACGCACTTTTCCATAAAGCGCCATATGCAAAACGGCTATGGCTGATCAGCGTAACCGTGCCGAACTGCTTCCAGCCATTGGATATCTGCGCCTGCCCCGGAGCTGATTGAATCGGAAGCAATGCCGCAAACCATGCGGGTGCATCGAACTCTCCCTGTGGAGCAACCCGCTCTGAAATCACATTGCCTGTCGGGTCCAGCACACGCACAAGTTGGTAGTGACCGCTATCAAATAAAGATGCTGACACCAAATCCACACTCACAGGATCCGGATCACTCTGGCTTAAAGCAAGCGCCAGCGCAGTGGCATTGTCGGTATTCTTGATCGCCAATTGCGACTCCAGATAGCCCCGCGCCGAGAGCAGTGATGCCAACAGGCCCCCACCAAGGGCCAGCAACATGCTGGCAATGATCGCCAGCCACAGTTGTCGGTACATAGACATGGGTGTTTCCTCTTCCTACTAAATTACTCAAAGCCTTCGGCTTTAGCCCGGCGTAACAAATCTTCCCAGCGCGACAAGCGCCCGGTTCCTCCGGCGGCAGGGCTCGCGCCCGCGGCCCCGGTAAAAACGCCCGTACTGTTAAAACTAAACACCGGAACCAAATCCGGGCGGCGCGAGGCCGGTTTGATCTCACCGACCAAGTTATCCATTACCAAAGGTTCTGCGTCCGGCTGGGCATAAAACGCCAACACCATGTGCGCTTGTGTTGCATCAGACGTTCCCGTCTTGGCGCGCACGTAGATAAAGCGAAGCTTATCGGGCGCCACACCGATCTGAAGGAGTGTGAAGTACTTGGCAATAGCGAAGTCTTCGCAATCCCCGGCACCACGCCCTAGCGTCTCGACAGGCGTCGCCCAATAATCTGTTTGCCCCCACACGGCAGTGTCTTCGCTGAACTGCACCTGTTGATTCACGAAACTATTGACGCGCTTAAGTCGCTCTGTGTCCCCCAGATCGGTCAACGTGGGGAGCAATTTGCGCCATGCATCGAACCGGGGTTGGGCCGGCGCACCCCAACGCTGCAAAAACGAAGCCTGCACAGCATCAATGCCAGCCCTGACCTGAATGTTCCACATCGCAGCGCTCAAAAGCACCCAAAGTAATAGCCGTTGCGCAAGCAGTAAATTGCTGGCACCGGAAACCATTAATTTGTTAAAGGCGATGCTCATTACGCAAAAATAGAAAAAACGGGCATTTATCACAGAATAGCTAGTCTCATTTTGACCCAAAGGGTTAAAATTGCAAGCTCGACCAAATCAGGTGAAAATTTGTAACAGCGCCTTGTTTTTGATCCCGACTCTCCTAGCCACCTACGGTATAGGCTAGTAAAGCTGAAAAAAAATGACACATCGCACTCCGTTAGCTCTTGCAATCGCCAGTATTTTTTTCACCGGTTTTTCGAATGCGCAGCCTGCGACTCAGCTGTCCAATGCGGTCGAAAAGGCAATCCTTGAAAACCCGGAAGTCAAACTCAAGCACAAGAACTTGATGGCCAGCTCCAACGAGCGGGCCGTTGCAGAAGGCGGATTCAAGCCGCGGATCGACTTGGAGGCTACCGTTGGTGAGAAATCCACGTTCTCCCCCGGTTTGTCTGGAGATCGCGCGTACTCCAACTCGACCGCTAGCTTGCAGTTGCGGCAAACCCTGTTTGACGGCTTTGCCACCGCAAGCGATGTGCGGCGCCTGGGCTACAGCCGCATGGCGGCTTACTACGACCTTTTGGCTAGCAGCGACAACATTGGCCTGGAAGCAGCACGCGCTTACCTGGATGTACAGCGCTTCCGTGAGCTGGTCGAGCTCGCCAAAGAAAATTACGCGAATCACTTTGATGTGTACACCCGCCTAGAAACGCGCGTCAAGGCGGGTGTCGGTCGTCGGGTGGACTTGGAGCAAGCCTCCGGGCGCTTGGCCCTGGCCGAGTCCAACTGGCTGACCGAAGCATCCAACCTGCATGATGTTTCTTCGCGCTACCAGCGTTTGGTTGGTGAACAGCCCGCCGCGGACCTCAGCCCCATCCCTAACTTGACACCATCGTTGCCAGCGCGCGAGAACTATGTGGGTAACGCTGTACGCGGTAACCCAGAGTTTCTGGGTGCGGTGTCCAACATTCGCGCATTCCGTGCAGATGCTGAATTGCGCAAGGCTGCAAACTACCCGACCTTGGAGTTCCGCGCATCACAGAGTTTTGAGACAAACCGCTCCGCAGTGACCGGCGACTACCGCGACTCTGCGGTTCAGCTGGTGCTGAACTACAACTTGTACCGCGGCGGCTCTGACCAAGCTCGCATTCGCCAATACGTAGACAAGCTCAACGCCACTTACGATCTCCGCGACAAAGTCTGCCGGGACGTGCGCCAGACTGCCCGAATCGCGCTGAATGATGTGGCAAAGCTCGAGTCCCAAATCGGCTTTTTGAGCCAACACGAACTCTCCACGTCCAAGGCGCGTGAAGCCTACCGCCAGCAATTTGATATCGGCCAACGCTCATTGCTCGATCTGCTGGACACCGAAAACGAGTATTTCCAAGCACGCCGTGCGCTCGTCAATGCCGAATACGACCTGTCGCTCGCCAAAGCGCGAGTTCTGGGAGTGAACGGCACTTTGCTGAGTGCGCTCAAGCTGCGCCCCTTGGAAGTCAACGTCCCCGAGCAAAGCGGTGGCACCGACGCCAACGACGACGCGATGCTGTGCGCCAGTGACCTGGGCCCCGACATCGTTCTAGACAAGAGCACGTTGCCAAAACCCACCTTGGCGACACCCGTAGCTGCGGTCGTCCCGGCACCGGCGCCCCTACCAGTGCCCGTGGCACCTGCTGCACCCAACAAGGCTTTGTGTGATGCGGTGGCACCTTCCGTTGAAAAATGGATTGCATCGTGGAATAGCAAAGACATCAATGGCTATTTCAGCGCGTACTCGGACAGCTTTGTACCTGCACAAGGCCTGAGCCGTTCGCAGTGGGAAAACTTGCGTAAAAAGCGGGTGGGCAAGCAAGGTGGAATCTCCACCGTGCTGAAAAACATCACCCCCGCACGCTGCGATGGCAAGACAACCGAAGTGTCTTTCACCCAAGAATACGGCTCCGAAGACTACCGCGACACCGTTGAGAAAACACTCTCGATGGAGTACGCGAACGGCGCCTGGAAAATCCTGAAGGAAACCGTCACCAAAGGCCGCACCTTTTAAGCCGCAGGCCTCCACGAAAAAAGCGACCCGAGGGTCGCTTTTTTTATGAGCATCACAAAGCGGCAGAGCCGCTGTTGTAAGCCAAACTCTGGTGACCGAGTCTTAAAACGGAATATCGTCGTCCATGTCGTCAAAGCCGCTGGCCGGGCGCGGCGCCGGCGCCTGGCGAGGCGCAGGGGCCGGAGCAGTAGCGCGCGGGGGCGGTGCCATGCGGCGGGGTGGTGGCGCACCACCCTCATCGCCCGCATCCGAAGGGCCGCCCATGCCTTCACGACCACCCAACAATTGCAGCTCGGTAGCCACGATATCGACCGTATTCTTTTCAATACCAGACTGGTCGGTGTATTTGCCGTATTTCAACCGCCCTTCGACATAGATCGGGCGGCCTTTTTTAACGTACTCACCGGCGATTTCTGCCAAGCGGTCATAAAACGTCACACGGTGCCATTGGGTATCTTCTACGGTTTCGCCCGTATTTCGGTCTTTGCGACGACTACTGGTTGCCACACTGACGTTCGCCACCGCCTGACCGGAGGGCAAGTAGCGGATTTCAGGATCGCGGCCGCAATTGCCGACCAGAATGACTTTATTGACGGATGCCATGGTTTTCTCCAGATTAGTCGCTGATTATCCAGCCTTTGCCGCAGGTTTAGCGGCAGGCGCCTCCATTCGCCATGCGACGAGCAGCCATGCCACCATGGCGCCACCACTGGCCACAAACAAGGCCTGAGCCCCGGCGGACTTGACCAACCAGCCGCCCAAAGCACCCCCAGCAAAGAAACCCAGGGACTGCAAAGTGTTGTAAACCCCCAGTGCCGCACCACGGGCCGACGCTGGCGCCGCCTTCGAGGCCAAGCTGGGCTGACTGGCCTCCAGCACATTGAAGCCGCAAAAAAACACAAACAACACCAGACCCATGGTCCAGACACTGGGCCCGGCTTGGGTGAGCAGCCACAACGCAACTTGCACCACCGCAATCAGCCCGATGGCGGACAAAAACACCGCACGCAGATAGCCTTTTTTCTCGAGCGGAAAGAGGGTGGCCCCCATGACGAAGAACGAGGCCAACACCGCCGGCAGATATACCTGCCAATGTTGATCGCGCACCAATCCCGCTTGCACCAACATGGCAGGCAGCGCCACCCACATGGCCAGCTGCACCGCATGGAGTACAAAAACACCAAAATCCAATCTCAGCAAAGCCGGGTGGCGCAGCACGGCGAGCACACCGCTTCTGGCTTGGTCAACCTGCTGCAGTGGCGCTGGCGGTACCCACCAGATCACCACCGCGACCCCACCCAGCGCCAACGCGGAGGTCAGGGCAAACAAGCCGTGCAAGCCGATGTTGGCCGCGAGCAAGGGGGACAGCACCAGAGACACGGCAAACATCAACCCGATACTCGCACCCACCAAGGCCATGGCTTTGGTGCGCACGATGTCCCGGGTCTGGTCTGCCAACAAGGCAGTCACCGCTGCGGAGATAGCCCCGGCGCCTTGAACTGCCCGGCCGGCTACTAGCCACTCTAGAGTGGGCGCCCACGCGGCCACAGCACTCCCGAGCGCAAACACCAGCAATCCAACCACCATCACCGGCTTGCGCCCGAACCGGTCAGAAGCAATGCCGAAGGGAATCTGCAACAAGCCCTGCGTCAAGCCGTATACGCCCATCGCAATCCCCACCAGCGCCGCATCGTCCCCACCGGGGTATTTGCGGGCTTCCAACGCGAATACCGGGAGCACCAGAAAAAGCCCCAGCATCCGCAACGCAAAAATCAGTGCCAGCGATGCGCTGGAGCGCCGCTCCAGCGGGGTCATGGTGGTGTCGGAATCAGTGGGGACGGACAAATCGGTCACTCTCAAGCGTTAAAGGGCGGCAGAAACCGGAGGGTGACGCCACAGCCCGACATTGTCTATCATGGCGGGTTACTCTTCCGGCGGCCACTCTCTTGAACTCCTCTTCTGACGACGGTAAATATCTCGCCCGCGCTTTGCAGCAGCAAAACATCAGTGTGCGGGGTGCGCGCACCCACAACCTGAAGAATATCGACATCGATATTCCGCGAAACCAGTTGGT
>DGQR01000042.1:0-16668 GCA_002390825.1 Rhodoferax sp. UBA4409 | reverse complement strand
GAGGGTCAGCGCCGCTATGTGGAGAGCCTCTCGACCTACGCGCGCCAGTTCCTGCAACTCATGGACAAGCCCGATGTAGACATGATCGAAGGGCTCTCGCCTGCCATCAGCATCGAGCAAAAAGCCACCAGCCACAACCCGCGCTCCACCGTGGGCACGGTCACCGAGATCCACGACTACCTGCGCCTGCTGTTCGCACGCGCCGGCACCCCTTACTGCCCTGACCACGACCTGCCCCTGCAAAGTCAGACCGTCAGCCAGATGGTGGACGCCGTGCTGGCGCTGCCCGAAGACACCAAGCTGATGATTCTGGCGCCCGTGGCGCGGGAGAAGAAAGGGGAATTCCAGGACTTGTTTGCCCAGATGCAGGCGCAGGGCTATGTGCGATTCCGGCTCAATGGCAAGCCCTATGAAGCGGAGGACCTGCCTGAACTCAAAAAAACCGAGAAACACGACATTGACGTAGTAGTCGACCGCATCAAGGTGCGGCAGGACCTTAAGCAACGGCTGGCCGAGAGCTTTGAGGCCGCCCTGCGCATTGCCAGCGGCCGCACCATTGCCCTCGAAATGGACACGGGCGTGGAACACCTGTTCAACGCCAAGTTCGCATGCCCGGTGTGTAACTATTCGATCGCGGAGCTGGAGCCGCGGTTGTTCTCGTTCAACTCACCGGTCGGCGCCTGCACGACCTGTGACGGTTTGGGCCAACATGAATTTTTTGATCCGGCCCGCGTGGTGGCTTTCCCTACGCTGAGCCTGGCCAGCGGCGCCATCAAAGGCTGGGACCGGCGCAACGGCTACTACTTCAGCATGCTGGAGAGCCTGGCCAAGCACTACGGGTTCGACATTGACGCCTCGTTTGAAAGCCTGCCGCCGACGGTGCAGCACGCCATCCTGCAGGGCTCCGGCGCTGATGAAATCAAGTTCAGCTACATCATGGATTCAGGCGCTTCGCAGGGCAAGAAGGTCACGAAAAAGCACCCCTTCGAAGGCATCATCCCCAACATGCAGCGGCGCTACCGCGAGACCGACTCTGCCGTGGTGCGTGAAGACCTGGGCCGCCTGCGCAGCACCCAACCCTGCCCCGACTGCTTCGGCTCACGCCTGCGCAAGGAAGCGCGTCACGTCAAGATCGGCGAAGGCGATCAGGCCCGCGCCATTTATGAGATCAGCCACATCACCTTGCGGGAAAGTTTTGCCTACTTCAACACTCTGCAAATGCCCGGCGCGCGTGGCGAAATCGCCTCCAAGGTGATCCGCGAAATCGGGCTGCGGCTGAAGTTTTTGAACGATGTGGGCCTGAACTACCTGAGCCTGGACCGCAGCGCCGAAACGCTCAGCGGTGGCGAGAGCCAGCGCATCCGCTTGGCGAGCCAGATCGGCTCCGGCCTGACCGGCGTGATGTATGTGCTTGATGAGCCTAGCATCGGCCTGCACCAGCGCGACAACGACCGCCTGATCGGCACCCTGCAGCACCTGCGCGACATCGGCAACAGCGTGCTGGTGGTGGAGCACGACGAGGACATGATGCGCGCGGCCGACCATGTGATCGACATGGGCGTGGGCGCTGGCGTGCACGGTGGGCGGGTGATTGCTCAGGGCACGTTTGACGAGGTCAAGGCCACCCCGGCGTCGCTCACCGGCCAGTACCTGGCCAAGACCCTGCAAATTGAAGTGCCCAAACGCCGCACCCCTTGGCTACCGGTGGTGGAAGAGGCCAAGCCGGTTGCCAAAGGTGCCGGCAAAAGCGCCCCCAGCAAGGCAGCATTGGCCTGGGCGGAGCGGCAAGCGCAGCACATTGCCACCCAAGGCGAACTGCAAGCCATCCGCATCACCGGGGCCACGGGGCACAACCTCAAACGCGTGAGTGTGGACTTCCCGGTCGGCTTGCTGACCTGCGTGACCGGCGTGTCCGGCTCAGGCAAATCCACGCTGGTGAACGACACCTTGTACGCAGCGGTAGCGCGCCAGCTTTACCGCGCACACGACGAGCCAGCAGCCCACGAGAGCATCGACGGCATTCAGTACTTCGACAAGGTCATCAACGTCGACCAGTCGCCCATTGGCCGCACGCCGCGCTCCAACCCGGCCACCTACACCGGTCTGTTCACCCCCATCCGCGAGCTGATGGCTGAGGTGCCCACCGCGCGCGAACGGGGCTACGGCCCGGGCCGCTTCAGCTTCAATGTGGCCGGTGGCCGCTGCGAGGCTTGCCAGGGCGACGGCATGGTAAAGGTGGAGATGCACTTTTTGCCCGATGTGTATGTGCCCTGCGACGTGTGCGCCGGCCAGCGCTACAACCGCGAAACGCTGGAAGTGCTCTACAAAGGCAAGAACATCGCCCAGATTCTGGACATGACGGTGGAAGCCGCCTACGAGTTTTTGCACGCGGTGCCCACCATCGCCCGCAAGCTACAAACGCTGCTGGATGTGGGCCTGTCCTACATCCGCCTCGGGCAGGCTGCTACCACGCTATCCGGTGGCGAGGCACAGCGGGTGAAGCTGGCCTTGGAGCTGTCTAAAAAAGACACCGGCCGCACGCTCTATATCTTGGACGAGCCCACCACCGGGCTGCACTTTGCCGACATTGCGCTGCTGCTCAAAGTGCTGCACCAGTTGCGTGACGCGGGCAACACCATCGTCATCATTGAACACAACCTGGACGTCATCAAAACCGCGGACTGGCTGATCGACATTGGCCCCGAAGGCGGCGCTGGGGGCGGCACCGTGGTGGGCGTGGGCACGCCGGAAGACATTGCCGCCAACCCAGCCAGCCATACCGGGCGCTATTTGAAGGCGCTACTCTGAAAGAGAATGCAGGCGCCTTCTTTGAACAAAAAAAGGCCGCAGCCCTTATAAAACATGCGCAAGTAGCTACAAATTCAGTAGCAAATATTGGATGGAAAATCAAATGCTGGCAGCAGCCAGCTTGCGGTACAGCGTCTGCCGGCTGATGCCCAGCTGGCGGGCGGCCAGCGACACATTGCCGCGCGTGGCCTCCAAGGTCTGCTGGATGGCCACTTGCGAGAGTGCTTGCAAGCTCTGGGACACCTGCATTGCCGTGGGCTGAAGCCCGAGTGGTGCAGCCCCTGCAGCCACTGCCGGGCCCGGGGAGCTCGCCGCCGCCACAGGCGCTACGGCTTGTAGCGCATCCAGCAGGTCGTCAGGCATGTGCGCCCAGTCCAGGGTGTCTTCGCTGTCTTGCAACATGGCGCAGGCGGTTCGCAGCACACTGGCGTATTGCCGCAGGTTGCCAGGCCACGGGTAGGCCGCCAGACGGCTGAGCAGCTCCGGGGCGACCTGCACTGCCAGAGCGGGGCTCAGGTCACTCAACAGCCGATCGGTGAGCGCTGCGAAGTCACTGCGATCGCGCAAGGCAGGCAAGGTAACTGTCAGGCCGTTGATGCGGTAGTACAGGTCGTGGCGGAACTTGCCATTGGCAGCCGCTTCCGCCAGCTTGCAATGGGTGGCACACACCAGCGCAAAATCCACCGCCACGGCTTTGCCCGCGCCCACGGGGGTCACGGTGCGCTCTTGCAACACGCGCAGCAAGCGGGTTTGCATGGTCAGTGGCATATCGCCGATTTCGTCCAGAAACAAGGTGCCGCCGTGGGCCTCGCGCAAGCGGCCCGGGCTGCCCTCTTTGCGGGCACCGGTAAAAGCGCCCGCCACATAGCCAAACAGCTCGGACTCGATCAGGCTCTCAGGGATAGCCCCGCAGTTAATGGCCACAAAGGGGCCGTCACGGCGCGGGCCGCTCGCATGCAAAGCGCGGGCGAACATCTCTTTGCCCACCCCGGATTCGCCCTGTACCAGCAGCGGGATCGGCTTGGCGACGATGCGGCGCGCTTTGTCGGCGGCGCTGCGCCAGCGAGCATCACCGGTGTCCAGTGCGCTTAGTGCATCGACTCCGGGCCTGGCAGCAGGCGTGGCTGCAGCCGCTGGTGCGGCGTGGCTGATGGCGGGCAGCACCGCAGGATCTACCTGAATCTGCGCGAACACAATGGCGCCGTTGTGCAGTCGCAGTTGCTGGGCTTGCAGTGGCCGGCGCTTGTGGCGGGAGAGCAGGTCGTCCAGCCGCACATCCAGCACCCGCTCCAGCAAGGTGGCACCGATGTCGCCGGTGTTGAGCCGCAGCAGCGCCAGGCCCACGCGGTTGGCGCCCACAATCCAGCCGTCGTCTGACAGCGCGATGATGCCTTCGGCCACACTGCCGATGCCTTCCGGGTGCGCGTGCAAATGCAGCCGGATATTGCGCTTACAGGTAGCCACCATGAGGCGGTTTTCAATCATGCGGGCGGCGGTGCTGACCAGCCCCAAAGTGTGGGCATGGCCATTGCGGTGGTCGCCGGAGATATCGAGAATGCCGCTCAACTCGCCGGTGGCCGACAAAATCGGCGAGGCCGCGCAAGTCAAGAAACCATTGCGCTCCAGGAAATGCTCCGAGCCATGGATCTCCACCGCACCGCGCTCCGCCAGTGCGGTGCCGATAGCGTTGGTGCCCCGGTGGCTTTCGTTCCATGACGCGCCACTGGTCAGTGCCACCCGTTCGGCCTTGTCGACAAAATGCGGGTCGCCTAGGGTGTGCATCAACATGCCGGCGGAATCGGCCAGCACCACCACGCTCTGGCTTTGGCGCACCTGGTCAAACACATATTCCATGACCGGGCGCGAGTGGGCCAACAGCGCATGGTTACTCGCCAGCACATGGCGCAAATGGTGGGTGCTGGCATGTTCGGGCGAGACCCGGGCAGTGGGGGCCAAACCGGCCGCCATGCTGCGGTGCCACGAGCGCGCCAGCCGCTCATCCACGATACCGGCCGGGCACTGCCCGGTTTCCAAAAGCTGCTGTCGGGCCTGACGTAAGGCCAGCAAAGGGGAAGGTGATCGCACATTGTCTCCTGCGCGGAGTCATGTCGCCCCGCTCTGCGTTTCAGTATGGGGGTTGTGTGCGCAAGGAGCAATGGCGCAGACCCTCAAAACTGTCCGAGTGTTCCATTTTGTGACACCTGTCACTGTGGCAAAGCGTGACAGCACAGGCTAGCGGACACTGGCAGACGAACCTGTAGACAGAAAAAACCCAATGAAATCAACACTAGACATGCGCACCTGCAGGTGGCACGCCTCTTGAGTCACAAGAGCACCTGCCGGAAGCCACTCCGCAGGAAATCAAACCAAGCACAAGAGGACGACAACCATGGCTATTTACGCAGCACCCGGCGCAGCAGGCGCCAAGATCTCGTACAAATCCCAGTACAACAACTTCATCGGCGGCAAGTTTGTGCCACCGGTCAAGGGCCAGTACTTTGACGTCATCACCCCGGTCAGCGGCAAGGTTTACACCCAAGCTGCGCGCTCCACCGCAGAAGATATTGAACTGGCACTCGACGCTGCCCACGCCGCGAGCGACGCCTGGGGCAAGACCGATGCGGCCACCCGCAGCAACATCCTGCTCAAGATTGCTGACCGCATCGAGCAAAACCTGGAGCTGCTGGCCTACGCCGAAACCGTGGACAACGGCAAAGCCATCCGCGAAACGTTGAATGCCGACATCCCCTTGACGGTGGACCACTTCCGCTACTTTGCGGGTTGCGTGCGTGCGCAAGAAGGCGCCTTGTCCAACATCGACGAGAACACCGTGGCGTATCACATCCAGGAACCCCTGGGCGTGGTGGGCCAGATCATCCCCTGGAACTTCCCTATCCTGATGGCAGCCTGGAAGCTGGCGCCTGCCTTGGGCGCCGGTAACTGCGTGGTGCTCAAGCCCGCAGAAAGCACCCCCATCTCCATCCTGATCCTGGCAGAACTGATTGCCGACCTGCTGCCACCCGGTGTGCTCAACATCGTGAACGGTTACGGTCGTGAAGCCGGTATGCCTTTGGCCACCTCCAAGCGCATTGCCAAGATCGCGTTCACCGGCTCCACCACTACCGGCCGCGTGATTGCACAGGCTGCTGCCAACAACCTGATTCCTGCCACGCTGGAACTGGGCGGCAAGAGCCCCAACGTGTTCTTTGCGGACATCATGGACAAGGACGACGCCTTCCTAGACAAAGCCATCGAAGGTTTGGTGCTGTTTGCGTTCAACCAAGGTGAAGTCTGCACCTGCCCAAGCCGTGCACTGATTCAGGAAAGCATTTACGACAAGTTCATGGAGCGCGTGTTGAAGCGCGTGGCGGCCATCAAGCACGCCAACCCCCTGGACACCGACAGCATGATGGGCGCGCAAGCCTCCAAAGAGCAGCTGACCAAGATCCTGAGCTACTTGGACTTGGGCAAGCAAGAGGGTGCTGAAGTACTCATCGGCGGCGGCCAAGCCCACCTCGGTGGCGACTTGGAAGGCGGCTACTACGTGCAGCCCACCCTGTTCAAGGGCCACAACAAGATGCGCATCTTCCAGGAAGAAATCTTCGGCCCCGTGCTGGCTGTGACCACCTTCAAGGACGAAGCAGAAGCGCTGGCCATTGCCAATGACACCCTCTACGGTTTGGGCGCCGGCGTATGGAGCCGCAACGGCAACGTGGCTTACCGTATGGGCCGCGCCATCAAGGCGGGCCGCGTGTGGACCAACTGCTACCACGCCTATCCTGCACACGCTGCATTCGGCGGCTACAAGGAATCCGGCATCGGCCGCGAAACCCACAAGATGATGCTGGACCACTACCAGCAGACCAAGAACTTGTTGGTGTCGTACTCTGAGAACAAGTTGGGCTTCTTCTAAAGCGATTCACGTCAACTGACACCCAACGCGGTAACCCGACGGGGCGGCCACCGATTTCTGGTACTCCAGCATGAGGTGGACGCCCCGTTGGGTTATTGCGTTGCGAGAGCCAACAAAAGTCGTTTGGCTGCGAGCGCCTAGAACGTAGATTCAAGTGACATTGCGAACAGGAGACAAAACCATGGTCGACAAAGTAGTAGCCACCCCCGCTGCCCTGGAGCTGGTGGCCTTCCTCAAAACCAAGCATGGCCCCGATTTGATGTTCCACCAAAGCGGCGGTTGCTGCGACAACAGCGCAGCCAACTGCTACCTGCCCGGCGAAATCACCATGGGTGCAGGCGACGTGTATTTGGGCGACATCGGCGGCAGCCCCTTCTACATCGGCATCGGGCAATACGAGTACTGGAAACACACCCAGCTCATCATCGACGTGATCGAAGGCCACGGCGGCACCTTCTCGCTCGAAGGGCCTGAGGGGAAAGCGTTTCACACCCGTTCCCGGGTGTTCACGGATGCGGAACTGGCCGAGCTGGGCATTGAGAAGCCTCAGCACTAAATAATGCTTGAAATCAGGCTCTGGCGCTCGTAAAACATGCGCCAACAGCTCCTGATTTCATAGCATCACGTCATAAAACCCAGATCCCACGGGTAGTCTGCCCGGCCGGCGGGCGCCCCGAAGTTGTTGATATTGCCCAGCACTTGGGGCATTTCTGTGGTTGTCACACCGAACCATTTGGCCAGCGTGGCGGCGTACTGATCGACCGAGGTGCGGGGTAACAAGCGGCCCTGCCCGACATGCCATTGCTCCGCCGCGGTGTAGACGCGGGGCCATCCGGTGCCATCGGTCACATTGATGGGCGGGGCCTCACCGAAATAGCGCCGGCCATCTACTGCACCGCCCACGACAAAGTGGTGGCTACCCCACCCGTGGTCAGAGCCATCACCGTTAGACGACAAGGTGCGGCCAAAGTCAGACGCGGTGAACGAGGTGACCTGGTTCTCCACCCCCATTTCCACCGTCGCGTTGTAAAACGCGGTCATGGCGGCACTGACCCGGCCTAGCAAAGTGCCATGGTCCCGGATCAGGTTGTCGTGCAAATCGAATCCGCCGATCGACACAAAAAACACCTGCCGACGCACGCCCAAGGCGGCCCGCCCTTTGATCAAGCGCGCCACCATCTTGAGCTGGTTGCCCAGCGAATCCGTAGGGAACACCGTAGAGGGCACGGTCTCTGACAAGGCGGTGGTGACTGCGGACTCGGCATCCAAAGCGCGCTTGGTGACGGCGTTGTATTCGTTCTCCAGTTTGTGCACCCGGTTTTCCCGCATCAGACTGGTAATCGCGGCTGCGACCGACGGGTTTCCATAAACCCAGGTGTTAGTCGCTGGCTTGATTTTGATCGCCCCGCTGGTGCTGACCTGGTACTGCAGCGCTGTATCGCCGGACAAAAACACCGCATTCCCCGAGACCGAAATCCCGGTGAACACTGATTTGCTGTTCAAGCTGTTCTCAAGCGTCAGATCGCCCAGGTTACCGCCCCAGCCCACTGTCGACCCCTCGGGGGAAGACGATTGCCAAATACTTTGCTGGTCGTTATGCGAAAACAACTGTGGAGGCCGCGGAAAGCTGACCCGGTCGTTGCTGTCGTACTGGGCGCGCGTCAGCGGCTTCACCAGCGGCCCGACATTGAGCTGCACCGCCATTTTGCCGCTGTTGAACAGACCGGCAAGTCCGGTCATGGTGGGATTCAGGGCAAACTGCCGCCCGGTTTGACCTTGGCTATCCACCGGCGCAGCAACCGGGTTCAACAGGGTTGGCGTCAAGTTCGATTTGGCGAGCGCGATACCACCGGCCGTCTGACCACTGCCGCCGCCACGAATCGCGCTGTAGAGGTTGTAGTGGGTGTCGTCGTAAGGGATCAAGGTGTTGGCGTAGTCGTTGCCACCATACAAAAACACGCACACCAGGGCCTTGTAGTCCCCTGAGGGGGCATTGAACGCTGCGGCCTCACCCAAGGCGGCCAGGTTCATGGCAAATGGCAGGGCGGTACCGGTCAGGGCGAGTTGGCCGGATCGGCGCAAAAACGCACGGCGCTGCAGATCAGGAAGGGTTGAGCTTGTCATCGGTTTGCGCCTTATTTTTGAACCAGATATTCCACACTCGCCATCACCATGAGAACCGCCGCGCACACCCGGTTGCGCTTGATCGCGGCACTGCTGCTTGCGGTCACGTTCACACCAGACAGGGCGGTGACAATGGTACCCACCGTGCCAGCGGACAACTGCCCTGCAGCCATCAGCAGGTTCAGGCGCTGCACCAACGCTGTCGGGTCGAGCACCAGCGTCAGCTCGGTGGTGTACGCGGCCTTGATGTCGCCGGAGTTAAACCCCGTGTCGATCACATTCATCATGAGGTTCAGGTAGCCTCCGACGCTGCTCTCGTTCACGATCTGGAATTCGGGGGCCACTTTTCCGGCACTCAAGCCCGTCGCCGGTGGCGCCACGGTAGACGGCGGCACATAGCCGGGGCGGAAAAAGTTAAACACCGACGGGGACCGCAAAGGGCTTTGGCCCAAGGAATCAGCCGCGTTGCTCGTATTCCAAATCTTCCAGGTGCCTGCGGCGGAGGTCACGTTGAAGGTGCGTAACCACTGCACCAAGCGCAACATGGGCTCACGCAGCTTGCCGAACTCCGGGGCAGTCAGCCCGGTGGGGTTGCGTGCCTCGTCGTCATTCAAAATGGCGGCAAACACATAGGCCATGTCGCCACGCACACCTGCCCCGTTATTGGAAAAAACGGCCGCCACACGGGCCACGTAGGCCGGGGTGGGGTTGCTGGTCACCAAGCGCTGGATCAACTGTTTGCAAATGAAGGGGGCTGTGTTCTGGTGGTTGAACAAGGTGTCCAGCGCTGTCTTCAAGGCCTGGGCGCCGGGCGTGTTGGCCGGAATCGTCACATTCAGAAAGGTGGCGGCCAATGTGGAGTGATTGGACTCCGTGAGCTTCATCGGCAAGCGGACATAACTGGTGTTCGGAACATTGCGGGTGCCGCCTCCGGTTTCGGGGATCGCGGTATTTACGTTCTGGCTGCGGTCTACGTCATAGCCAGTGAATACCCGGGCAAGATTGGCAACATCGCTGGGGGTGTAGGTTTCTTGCGGTTTGCCATTGCCATCCAACTGACGAGTGCCATCCAGGTTTAGCTTGTAGAGCCCGATGGTAAAAAGCTGCATCACCTCGCGGGCGTAGTTTTCATCGGGCAGGCGCCCGGTGCTAACATTTTCCTTCTGGTTGCCTTTGGTATTGAGGTAGACCCCCATCGCGGCATTCAGGGTCACGGCCTCCAGCAAGTCCCTGAAGTTGCCGAACGCGTGCTGCACCAGAATGTCCCAGTACCGTGCGATCGCGTGGCTACGCCAACTAATATCCAAGCCATTGAGCGACACCACCAATATCTCTGACAGAGCGAGAGCTGCGCGCTTGCGCATTGGATCGGGGGCGGTCGCCAATTGGCTCCAGATCATGTGATCAGCGGGAGTCTCAGAGAAATAAAAGTTGCCAGGATTCAAGGCATCGCCATAGCCCTGAGAATCGAGCCAGTCCCATCCACTGATGCCTGACGGTTTGGCGATCTCGGCCTTCATCCAACCGGCGTAGCCCAAGCTGCGCACCGAGGCAATCTCGGCGCTGCTCGCAGACAAACCCGCCTGCAAGAGAAACCGGGCCGCCTGCGCATCATTGACAGGCGCGGCAGAGCTGGTCAAGGCCACGCTCCTGCCTGTGTCTACCGGTGTGTAAGTCGTCGTTGTGGCGGCAGTGCTACCGCCCTCTCCTCCGCCGCAAGCGGCAAGCGCAACTGCTGAGAGCCCCACCATGGAGATGCCGGCACTCCGCTGAGTTGCACTGGCGCGCGGCTGCTGTGTAATAGGAGATGTATCTGTTTCCATACCGTCTTTCATTGGCGGATTGACTTGCGCACCCTTGCTAACAAGCCCTTCAATGAAGATTACGGTGTGGTACCCCTATTCCATCAGCTGCGTTACAAACACTTACCGACTGTGATTACGCAGCCGCTGCGTGTTGCAGGGTTGCGCGGGTCCGGGTCGCTTCTGCCCGGGCGGCAGACGCAAAGTCCATACCCGCAGACGCATACAAAATCGCGCGGGAAGAGTTCACCGCGATCGGCGCGGTCGTCTCGCCGTTCACTGACCTCCAACCGGCCTTGACCGTGGCGACCGCATCACCGCCTTGGGCACCGACCCCGGGAATCAGCAAGGGAACCGTGGGCGCCATCGCCCGCACCCGCTCGATCTCCGCCGGATAGGTGGCGCCGACTACCAGCCCCAACTGGCCGTTGAGGTTCCATGGGCCCTGTGCGAGGGCTGCAATGTGTTCATACAGCCGTGGCTGCCCGGGCACATCCAGCAAGCGCTGCGGCTGGAAATCGTCGCCCCCGGGGTTGGAGGTGCGGCACAACAGGAACGCGCCTTTGCCGTGGTACTTCAAATACGGAGCGACCGAGTCAAAACCCATGAAGGGCGAAAGGGTGACCGCATCGGCGCCGTAGCGCTCAAACGCCTCTTTGGCGTATTGCTCTGCGGTGCTGCCGATGTCGCCGCGCTTGGCATCCAAAATGACCGGCACGCCCGGCGCGGTGCGGCGCATGTGCTCCATCAGCTTTTCGAGCTGGGCCTCGGCGCCATGAGCGGCAAAGTAGGCAATCTGCGGCTTGAACGAGTTCACCAGATCCGCCGTGGCGTCGACGATGGCGGCGCAAAAGTCGTAAATCTTGCTGGCGTCTCCGCGCCAATGGGTCGGAAACTTGGCCGGCTCCGGGTCCAGCCCCACGCACAACAACGAGCCGTTTTCGCGCTCGGCAGTGCGCAATTGTTCAATAAATGTCATGGGAACCTATTTTAAGAAGGGGTGATGCTGTCCATGGCCAGGCACAAGTCAGCCCAAGCTTTGGCCTTGTCGGCGCTATTGCGCAGCAGCAGCTTGGGGTGGTAACTCACCACCACTGGAATACCGCGGTAGCGGTACACCATGCCGCGCAGCTTGCCCAAGGGTTGGGTGGCCAGCGGGCCATGCTCGGACAGCAGCGTCTGAATAGCGAAGCGGCCTACTGCAAAAATCACTTTCGGCCGGACCAGCTCCACCTCGCGCTGCAGGAACTGCGCACACTCCGCCAGATCGGCAGGCGCGGGATTGCGGCCATGCGGCGGGCGGCACTTCACCACATTGGTGGCATAGGCGCCTTGCGGCCCGCTGCCGGTGCGACTGGCCCCTACGGCTTGCAGCATGTTGTCGAGCAGCTGCCCGGGTGCACCGGTGAAGGCTTGGGCGGCGGCGTCTTCCTCCTCTTCAGGCGGATCCCCCACCACCATCCAATCAGTCTGGGCTTGGGCGGCTGGTTGCAGGGTGCCGAATTTGCGGCCCGCGCACAAGCCGCAGGCGGTGCAGGCCGCGGCAGTGTCTGCCAAGCCATTCCAGTCCAGCGCGGCCAGGTCCGACGGTTGCACCGGCACCGCCTCCAGGGCGGCTGCCGGGGACTTGGGCACTACCGGTGCGGGCTGCGGCGCACGGGGCACCGGGCCGGCCACCGCCGCACGGGTGGGCGCTACGGGTGCCGGGTCGTTATCTGCCAGGACGGCGAAAGCGGTGCCGGGCAACCAGACGCGAACGCCCATCTCCAGCAGCATGGCGCGTTGGCGCTCGTCGAGTTGCAATGCCATGGTGTTCAGTGCTCCAGTGCCAGGCTCATGACGATGGCGTCTTCGCGCTGCCCGCGGTCTGCGGGGTAATAGGCTTTGCGCATGCCCACGCGGCGAAAGCCATGCGCCTCGTACACCTGGATGGCGCGTGCGTTATGCACCCGCACCTCCAGCCAGAGCCACTGTGCGCCTTGCCCGCGGGCCCAGACGCCCAAGGCATCGAGCATGACGCGGGCCCAGCCCTGGCCTTGGTATTCGGGGGCGACCGTGATGTTGAGCAGGTGCACTTCGTCCACCCCCTTCATGGCCACAAAGTAACCAAGCAACTCGCCGCGGCCGGTGATCATCTGGGCCTGGTAGCCACTGTGCAGGGCGTCGATAAAGTTGGCACGACTCCAAGGGTGGGCGTAGGTGCGTTGCTCCACCTGAAGCACCCGGTCCAGCGAATCCGCGAGCATGGGCTCGAACGTGGCTTCGTGGACTACGTCTGCTGCAGGCACCGCGCGATAGGGGCTCATGGCGCAGCGGCCGCAAGGGCAGCGGCTTTTTCAGCCTCCCGCTCGGCAGTGGTTTTGGCGACTTTGTCGCGGATGTAGCTGGGCATGGCCAACGCAGCATCCACAGCCAGGCCCTGCGCGAGCAAGGCCGGTGCCACACGCAACATGGCGGCCGCCAAAGGCAAGGCCGGCACGACCTGCGCAGCCTGCAGCGATGCAGGAGACAGGCGATCGGCATACACCGTAAAAACATTGCCCGCGACGACATGGGGCGCGTCGCCCGTGGGGCTTGCCGCCCAGTCCTGGGGCCGCAGCAGGGCACTGGCGCTCAAGGTCTGCCACTGGCCGCTTTCAAAACGGTAGCGGGCGGCATACATCTCGTCCATGCGAGCATCCAACAGCGCGGTGACTTGCAACACGGGCACATCGGGCAGGGCACGAAACCGCGCGTCTTCGGCAACCGCTAACAATGAGTCCACCGGCAACACCGGCACCCCTGCCCCGAAGGCCAAACCTTGCACCACCGAGCAAGCGGTGCGCAAACCAGTAAACGAGCCCGGGCCGCTGCCAAAGCAGATGGCGTCCAGATCTGCCAAGCGCACCCCGGCATCGGCCAGCATCTGCAATACGGCTGCAATCAAATCCGTCGACGCCTTGGCCCCCCCGGCGCTCTGATGCTCCACGACACGCGAGCCATGGGGCCCGTCGGTGCGCAGGGCGATCGAGAGAAATTCGGTTCCGGTATCCAGGGCCAACAGGTTCATGCCCCAATTATCCCTGCTGGGGCGGGCCGGATAATGCCCCCATGTTGTTCTCCCGCTCACTTTCCCGCACCGCCTGTGCTGCCCTTGCCGTGTGGGCCCTCCTACACGGCACTGTCTCGGCGCAAGCCCTGCCCCCCGAAGTCGATGCTGCATTGGCCCGCGCCAAAGTGCCGCGCGACGCGGTGTCGTTCCTCGTGACCGATGCCCAAGGCGGCGCAGCACCGCGTTTGGCCCACCGCAGCACCAGCCCCATGAACCCGGCGTCCACCATGAAACTGGTGACCACCATTGCAGCCCTCGACCTGCTGGGGCCCGCTTACACCTGGACCACGCCGGTGTACCTCGATGGAACGGTTCAAAACGGTGTGCTCAATGGCAGCCTTTACCTCAAGGGCCAGGGCGACCCCAAGCTGGTGATGGAGCGCCTGTGGCTGCTGATGCGCCGGGTGCAGGGCATGGGCATCAAGACCATTGCCGGCGACATCGTGCTCGACCGCAGCGCACTCGAAGTGCCCGAGCCTGACCCGGCCAAGTTCGATGGCGAGCCCCTGCGCCCCTACAACGTGGCCCCAGATGCGATGCTGCTCAACTTCAAGTCGGTGGTGATGACCTTCACCCCGGACCGCAGCGCCAACCTCGCCTATGTGCAGTACGACCCACCCCTGGCCGGAGTGAGCCTGCCCGCCACCGTAGCGCTCAACACCACCGCCGCCGAATGCGGGGACTACCGCAGCGCCCTCAAGGCTGATTTTTCAGACCCCTTGCGCATCCGCTTTGGCGGCAACTACCCCGCGGCGTGTGGTGAAAAAGTCTGGCCTGTCGCCTACGCCGACCCCAAAGCCTATGCCGCACGCACCGTGCAAGGCCTGTGGGAGAGCATGGGGGGCCGGGTGCTAGGCAGCGTACGCACTGGCAGCGTGCCAGCAGCCCTGTTGGCCGGCAAACCGGCGCTGGTGACCCAATCCGCGTCGCTGGCGGAGGTGATTCGCGACATCAACAAATACAGCAACAACGTGATGGCCCAGCAGGTGTTTTTGACGCTGGGCCGCGTGGCAGGCACCGCCCAAGGGTTGCCGGTCGACACAGTGGCAGACGTCAACCTGCCGCCCGGCAGCTTTGCCGCCAGCCGCACTCTGGTGCAACGCTGGTGGAAAGACCGGATCGGCACCGACGACGCCCCGGTCCTGGACAACGGCTCTGGCCTCTCCCGCCAGGAGCGCATCAGCGCGCAAGCCATGGGCCGGCTGCTGCAAGCCACGTTCACCGCCCCCTTTATGCCGGAGTTGATGTCATCCCTGCCGATCACCGGGGTCGATGGCACGCTCAAACGCATCAAGACCCGCACCAGCGGCACCGCTCACCTGAAAACCGGCACCCTCAACGGCGTGGTCACCTTGGCAGGCTATGTGCATGCGGTGAGTGGCAAGCGATATGTGCTGGTTGCATTTATCAACCACCCCAACGCCAATGAGGCCCGCCCCGCGCTGGACGCCTTGGTGGACTGGGCCGGGCGGGATCAGTAAAACGCGGGGCAGCGGGCGGCTTCAGGCCGCTGCGCGGGTGAGCCGGTCGCGCACGCCATCCCACTCGGGGGTGTCGGGCGGAGTTTCGACCCAGATCAGCTTCACGCCGAGCGCGTCCATCTCCCGCAGCTTGGAGAACAGCTCGTGCGCAGCCGGCTGGGCATGCACCGGCATGCGGTGGGGGGAAACCAGCGGCGAACGTACCTGCAGCGGGCTGCGGTGGTACAGCGCAATCGTGGGGCGCTTGTCCGGCGGGGTGGTACCACCGAGCAAGTCCAAGGCCGCTTGCAAGGCTTTGGCATCCATCAGGCGTACGGTGGCGCTGGGCGCATAGTGAGACTCCAGGGTCCCGGAGGCCCGGGGCGCTTGCTGCGTCTGCGCCTCCAGCTCTTCTTTTGATAGCAATTTACGCCCGCACGCATCCTCCACCTGCTGGGCGGTGATGGACCCCGGACGCAAGAGCACCGGCGCACCGCGGGTGCAGTCGATGATGGTGGACTCGATGCCCACCTCGCAGGGGCCGCCATCGAGGATCAGCAAGTCGTCCCCGAATTCGCTGTGCACATGGGCCGCGGTAGTGGGGCTGACCCGGCCGAATTTGTTGGCGCTAGGGGCCGCAATCCCCCAGACCACGCGCCCGCCATCGGAGGGCTTGCGCAGCACCGACAGCACCGCTTGGGCCACCGGGTGTGACGGGCAGCGCAGTCCGATGCTGTTTTGCCCGCCGGCAGCCGCTGCGCCTACGCCGTCCTTGCGCGGCAGGATCAGGGTCAAGGGCCCGGGCCAAAAGGCCGACATCAGCTGCTGGGCAAACGCCGGCACACGGGCGCAATAGTGCGCCACACCGCCCATGCCGCCATCAAAGGCGGCTACATGCACGATCAGGGGGTGGTCCGCCGGACGCCCCTTGGCGGCAAATATCTGCCCCACGGCCGCCGGGTCGGAGGCGTCAGCCCCCAAGCCGTACACCGTCTCGGTAGGCAAGCCTATTAGGCCTCCAGCGCGCACGGCATCCGCGGCAGCAGCTATGGAATCAGGAGCAAGCTCAATACCGTCAGCGAAATGGTAGGCAGAAACAATCATGCAGGTTGCGCTCGGGTAGGTACCGGTCAAAAAGCGGCAATGCCGAGAATGCGGGCCGCTTCCAGCGCGGTGGCGCGCACCTGCTCGATGGTGGCGCCGGTGATATTGAGGTGCCCCATCTTGCGGCCCTTTTTGGCGTCGAGCTTGCCGTACAGGTGCAGGTGGGTGCCGGGCAAGGCCAACACGGCAGACCAATCGGGCACGCCGCCATTACGACCATCCTCAGGCCACACATCGCCCAACAGGTTCAGCATGATGGACGGGCTGTGCTGGCGCGGTTGCACCAGCGGCAAGCCAGCCAAAGTGCGCACCTGCAGGTGGAACTGCGAGACATCGCAGGCGTCCATGCTGTAGTGGCCGCTGTTG
>DGQR01000196.1 GCA_002390825.1 Rhodoferax sp. UBA4409 | reverse complement strand
GCTACGCTTTTAGTAGCTGCTAGCGCATATTCCACGTGCGCTATAGGCTAATTCCATACCTAAAAGCCCCCACGCGTACACTGCTCCGCCATGGGCTCTCTGTTCAATCTGTCTCTGCTTGCGCTGGCCATGCTGGCCTTTGCGGGCAACTCGCTGTTGTGCCGCGTGGCGCTCAAGGGCGGCGCTATGGATGCGGCCAGTTTCACCACCGTGCGTTTGGTGTCTGGCGCAATCACGCTGACCGCCTTGGTGTGGCTGCAGCGCAAACCAAGCCCGCAAGGTGCGCACACCGCAGCGCTGCCAGGTGATGGCTGGTCGGCGCTGGCGCTGTTTGTGTATGCGGCGGGGTTTTCGTTTGCGTACCTCAGCATGTCGGCGGCCACGGGCGCGCTGCTGCTGTTTGGTGCGGTGCAGGCCACCATGATTGCCTGGGGCCTTTACCGGGGCGAGCGCCTGAGCCCGCAGCAGCTGGGCGGCTTTGCGCTGGCGGTTGCAGGGCTTGTGGTGCTGATGTTGCCGGGCGTAGCAGCGCCGGGCTTGGCGGGCTCTGCCGCCATGCTGGGTGCCGGGGTGGCATGGGGCGCCTACTCGCTACTGGGCCGGCGCCAGCCCGCCCACGGTGGCGCTGACCCCACGGCGGTAACGGCAGGCAACTTCATTCGCACTGTGCCCATGGCGCTGGTGCTCAGTGCAGTGGCGCTGCCGCAGCTCCACATCACTAGCAGCGGCTTGGTGTTTGCGGTGGCCTCGGGCGCGCTGACATCAGGCGTGGGCTATACCGTGTGGTACCGGGTGTTGCCCACCCTGCAAGCGACCCACGCCGCAACGGTGCAGCTCAGCGTGCCGGTAATTGCGGCTGTGGGTGGCGTGTTGCTGTTGGGCGAGGCCGCAACCTGGCCGATGGCGCTGTCGGGCTGCGCCATCTTGGGTGGCATTGGCTTGGTGATTTGGAAGAAGGCCTAAGCGCTGCGCAGTGCGGCACCGCGGTTTGTAAGAATCTGCGGCGTGGGCAGACAAACCGCTTTCAACCTCATTGCCCGCTCCCCATGAAAACCTTGCTTATCCGCTGCGCCGCGTTGCTGCTGGCCGCCCTTGCCACCTTGGCCCACGCCGCCGAGCCCGTGAGTACCGGCTGGATGAATGGTGCCGCCATAGGTGGCAAAGATGCGGTGTCGTATTACTCACCCGAGGCCAAAGCCAGCCACCAGGTGGTGGAAGGCAGCAGCACGTTTACCGTGCAGTACCTGGGCGTGCCGTGGCGCTTTGCATCCAAGGCCAGCGCCGATAAGTTTGCAGCCAACCCCGCTGCCTATGCGCCGCAGTACAACGGGCATTGCTCCAACGGGCTGTCGCTGGGCGAAGGCTTGATACCCACCAGCGGCGCGGTGTGGGAGTTTTTTGACAACAAGCTGCACTTGTTTTACGCCGAGCGCGGCCGCCAGCGCTGGCTCAATGGCGACTGGAAAGCCTATCGCCAACAGGCCGACAAAGCTTGGCAGGAAATACTGGCCGCCAAGCGGTGAAACTGCATGGGCGGTGAGCGAGCTACCCAAGCACCTTGCCAAACACACTGCCTGGGCGAAACCATCCGTGTGCGCTTCAACGCTTAGGGGAGTTGATTTGCTATGCTTTTTGTAGCTTCTCGCCTATATTCCACAGGCGCCAATGGCATATTTGGCACACAAATGGCTTGCTCCGGTAAACTCCACTCCATGCCCGCACAAGCACTCCAGTCTCCAGCCGTTCTGAGCGCCGCCCGCGACTTTGCTCGCCGGGTAGCTTTGACATGGCCCATGCAGAGCGCCATGTTGTTTGGTAGTCAGGCACGGGGAAACTCGCACATTTGCAGCGACACCGATGTGGCCGTCCTACTGCATGGCGCACCGGGAGACTTTGTGGCGACCAAGCTAGCGTTGGACGATGTGGCATACGACGTGTTGTTGGACTCTGGCATCCGCATTCAGCCGCTGCCTATTTGGGAAGGCGAATGGGCACATCCTGAGCAGTACAGCAATCCGCGCTTGTTGGAAAACATTGCGCGTGAAGGGTTGGCACTTTGACACCCCAAGACTTGATGGCAAAGGCAAACCGCGCGCGGGCCTCCGCCAAGCTTTTGTTGGACAGCGGTGATGTGGATGGCGCTTGCAACCGAGCCTGTTACGCGATGTTTGACGCAGCTAGAGCTGCACTGCTAACTACTAATGCGCCTGTTCCTGCAGAAGTGGCGCGAACCCACAGCGGTCTCATTGCCGCTTTTAGTTTGCACTTGGTCAAACCCGGAAAAGTTGCCATTGAGCATGGTCGCTCACTCAACAAGGTCGAAGATTTGCGCCTCATTGCCGACTACCGGGGAGACCCCGTGACTCTGGAAAACGCAGCCTGGGCTTTGGAGCAGGCCAATAATTTTCTGGCCGCCGTACAAGCATTGCAAAGCAAAGACTTGCCTTAATCCACGGTTTACGGCTTTTTGCTTGCTACGCTTTTAGTAGCTGCCTGCGCATATTCCACAAGCGCTACAGGCTTATTTCGCATATATCCGGCGAACGCGCACTCTATACTGCCGCATGCACCAAGCTAGTCCCACCCTCACCCCGCAGCTGCTGCGCCAGCTGACGCTCAACCCGGCAGAACACCCCCGTGGTGTAGCGCACCTGAGTGCGGCCAGCGGCCTGGTGCGCGTTGGCGAGCGCTTGTATGTGGTGGCGGACGACGAGGTGCATCTGGGCGTGTTTGACAGCAGCGCCATGCACGCACCCGGCGCGCTGCTGCGCTTACTGGAGGGCGACTTGCCGCACGACAAGGGCGCGCGCAAAAAAGCCAAACCCGACCTCGAAACCCTGGCCCAGCTGCCGCCCCTGCCCGGCCATGCCCACGGGGCCTTGCTAGCCTTGGGGTCCGGCTCCAAGCCGCAGCGTGAAACCGCTGTGCTGCTGCCGCTGGATGCGCAGGGCGATCCGCTTGAGCAGGCGGGCATCGTCGATTTGGCGCCGCTGTATGCGCCGTTGCGCGAGCGGTTTGCAGACCTGAACATCGAGGGCGCGTTTGTTCTGGGCAACGAGTTGCTCTTGCTGCAGCGGGGTAACAAGGGCAACGCCTTGAGCGCGTGCATTCGATACGAGTGGAGCCACATTGCCCCTTGGCTGGCAGGCCTGAAGCCTCAGCCGCCCGGCCCCCACAACGTGCAGACCATGGACTTGGGCGAGGTAGACGGCGTGCCCTTGAGCCTGACCGATGGCACGCCCCTGCACGGTGGTGCCTGGGCCTTTTGCGCCGTGGCCGAAAGCACCGACGACAGCTACCACGACGGCGCCTGCGTGGGCTCCGCCATTGGCATCGTCACCCCCGACGGGCAAGTGAAGCTGCAGCTGTTGGCGGGTGCACCCAAGGTTGAAGGCATTGCCGCCCAGCCCGCAGACGATGGCTGGCACCTCACCCTGGTGACCGACCCCGACGAGCCCCGCTCCCCCGCGCAGATGCTGCAAACTCACTGGGCGCTGTAGCCGCACAAAGGCAACCCGCCCCATGGCCCGCCGCAAACACCACCACGTCTATGTGATTGAGCTGCACAAAGACGTGCTGCTGGAGCCCCGCTTTCGCAAGAACAACCCGGGCTATGTGGACGGCAAACCCTGCGTGTACGTAGGCATGACCGGCCTGGACCCGGATGTCCGCTTCGACAAACACAAAGCCGGCATTCAGGCCAACCGCTTCGCCCAGCAATACGGCCTGCGCCTGCTGC
>DGQR01000036.1:996-3172 GCA_002390825.1 Rhodoferax sp. UBA4409 | reverse complement strand
GGCCTGGTCAACATCGTCGGCGGCTGCTGCGGCACCACCCCGGACCACATCGGTGCCATCGCACAATCGGTGTCGCCCTTGGCGACCCGCAGCGTGCAGCGAGGGTATTTTTATAAAGAGGTGGCATGAGATCCGGTTGGGCCGGCTCTTGCGAACGATTTTCGAGTGGGTCTATTTTTTAAAAGGGAGTTTGTTATGAAGAAAGTTTTGGTTGCTGCAGCGATTGCGTGTGTAGCAAACGGGGTTGCAGCCCAATCCTCGCCCTGGAGTTTTTTCGTCAAGGCGGGTCAGAATTTTGGCGAAAGCAGTTCGGAAGTGGCAGGCGGAACTTACGTCAGCGGTAATCGCTTCAGCATCAAGGCAGGTAACGGCAACGCGTTTGCAGGTGGTGTGAGTTACTCCGTGACTCCTGATTACGATATTTCATTGGGCTTGGGCTACGAAAAAACAACCACTGCCGCGAGCAATGGCGAGTTGGCCTTTGTCCGCATGCCGGTGGAGCTCTTGGTGTTTCGTAACGTAGGTGCAAACTGGCGCTTGGGCGGCGGCGCACGCTTGCTGAGTAGCACCAAGCTGGAAACCAGTGGCGTTGGCGCAGGCTTTGACCAGACCTATGAGGCCAGCACCGGTTTGGTGGCAGAGGCGCAGTACCTGACCCAGCGTGGCGCCAATCCTTATGGTCGCTTTGGTGTGTCTATCCGCTACGTGGTGGATCGCTTCGATGGCAAGGCCATTGCTAATCAACCGACCAATTACTCCATCACCAATCCACCCTTCAATGGCAACCACGTTGGTTTGTCATTGATTTACATGTACTAAAGCGCCCTAGGTGCTAATCGGCCGAATTCGCATGTGCAGAGCTAACCCAGTGGTTGATCAAAAGGACAAGCCATGAACAAAGTCCGCTGGGGCGTGCTCAGCACTGCCAAGATCGGCATGGAGAAAGTCACCCCTGCGCTGCAGCGCAGCCAGTGGTGTGATGTGCAGGCCATCGCCTCGCGCTCCCTGGAGAGCGCGCAGGCGGCGGCGGGCAAGTTGGGTATTCCCAAAGCCTACGGGTCCTACGAGGAGCTGTTGGCGGACCCGTCGATCGAGGCCATCTACAACCCCTTGCCGAACGATCAGCATGTGCCCTTGACGCTAGCGGCAGCCCGCTCGGGCAAGCATGTGTTGTGTGAAAAGCCGATCGCCTTGAACGCCAACGAGGCAGCGCAGCTGCGCGAGGTGGCGGGCAATGTGCACATCATGGAAGCGTTCATGGTGCGCTTTCACCCCCAGTGGCTGCGTATTCGCGAGCTGGTGCAGAGTGGCGCGCTGGGTGATCTGCGCGCGGTGCAGGTGTGGTTCTCGTACTTCAACCGCAATGCAAATAACATCCGCAACGATGCCAGCAAGGGCGGCGGTGCGCTGATGGACATCGGCTGCTACCCCATCGTGGCCGGGCGCTTTTTGTTTGGCACAGAGCCGGTGCGCGTGATGGCCTTGGCAGACATGGACCCCGACTTCGGTGTGGACCGCAGCTTCAGCGCCTTGCTGGACTTTGGCGATGGCCGCCGCTTGGATTTCACGGTGTCCATGCAAACCACGCCCTACCAGCGGGTGCATGTGGTGGGCACCGAAAAGCGGGTGGAAATTGAGATCCCGTTCAATGCGCCCCAAGGTCAGGAAACCCGCATCTTTGTCGACGACGGCAAGGTGCTGGGCGGCCGCGAAGCGGTGGTCGAAACCTTTGCTGCGTGCGACCAGTACAGCCTGGAGGGCGATGCCTTCTCGCTTGCCATTCGCGGTGAACAGCCTTTGCAGTACGGCGTGGAAGACGCCATCCAGAACATGCGCATCATCGATGCCCTGTTTGCCTCCCAGCGCACAGGCGCCTGGGTTGCGGTGTAAGCCGCTGAATTTTGATTTTTAGGTCTTTTATGCCTCAAGCCCACGCACCCTCTGCGCCAGCAGCTATTAATTCCGTAGCGCCCATGCTGCTCTCGGGTTTGGAGCCCATCTCCATCGACAGCAGCAGCCTGTTTGTGAACGTGGGTGAGCGGACCAACGTGACCGGTTCCAAGGCATTCGCCCGCATGATCTTGAACGGGCAGTTTGAGGAAGCGCTGGCCGTGGCCCGCCAGCAGGTGGAAAACGGCGCGCAGATCATCGACATCAACATGGACGAGGCCATGCT
>DGQR01000036.1:507-904 GCA_002390825.1 Rhodoferax sp. UBA4409 | reverse complement strand
CAGCCAGGCCGCCATGGTGCGATTCTTGAACCTGATCGCTTCCGAGCCGGATATTTCCCGCGTGCCCATCATGATCGACAGCTCCAAGTGGAGCGTGATCGAAGCGGGCCTACGCTGCGTGCAGGGCAAGGCGGTGGTGAACTCCATCAGCATGAAAGAGGGCTTAGACGAGTTCAAGCGCCAGGCCAAGCTGCTGCGCCGCTATGGCGCTGCCGCCGTGGTGATGGCGTTTGATGAAAAAGGCCAGGCCGACACCTATGCGCGCAAGATCGAGATCTGCGAGCGCGCCTACCGCGTGCTGGTCGACGAGGTGGACTTTCCGCCCGAAGACATCATTTTTGATCCCAATATCTTTGCCATTGCCACCGGCATTGAAGAGCACAACAACTACGCGGTG
>DGQR01000036.1:0-348 GCA_002390825.1 Rhodoferax sp. UBA4409 | reverse complement strand
GAGGCCATCCACACCGTGTTCCTGTACCACGCGATCAAAGCCGGCATGGACATGGGCATCGTGAACGCCGGCATGGTCGGCGTGTACGACGACCTGGAACCCGCGCTGCGCGAGCGGGTGGAAGACGTGGTGCTGAACCGCCGCGAAGACGCCGGTGAACGTCTGGTGGAGATTGCTGAAACCGCCAAGAGCGGCGCCAAAGACGAGAGCAAAAAGCTCGAATGGCGCGGCACGCCCGAGGCGCCTGTGGCGGTGGCCCAGCGCCTGAGCCACGCGCTGGTGCATGGCATTACCGACTTCATTACCGTCGATACGGAAGAGGCTTATCGCGAAATTCTTGCCAAGGGT
>DGQR01000048.1:18707-18977 GCA_002390825.1 Rhodoferax sp. UBA4409 | reverse complement strand
CCCTGGAATCCGTCACTCGCGGTACTGAGCTCCACCGGAAAGGACCAGCCCTCCACCACCATGGAGAAGAGCTGTCTCAGGTCGGCATCGTCTTCCACCACCAATAGCCGCAAAGCGCGGTCGCCGGCCGCAGGCTGGCCGTGCACCACCGGAACCAGCATGTCCGAGCGCTCACGGGTCAGGCGCTCGACCGCACTGCGGGCAATACGACGGTGCCCACCGGCTGTGCGCCATGCCGGCAATACGCCCGACTCCACCCACAGCTGCACC
>DGQR01000048.1:0-18540 GCA_002390825.1 Rhodoferax sp. UBA4409 | reverse complement strand
CACCCACAGCTGCACCGTGCGAACCGCCACGCCCAGCACTTCGCCCACCTCGCGGGTGGTCATGAGTTCGCTGTTGCTGTCGATCTTGCGCATGGCGTTCAGTGCATTCCGGAGGGTTCTTGCAAGGGCAGCCACAAAGTGACTTCGGTGCCCACGCCCTCCACGCTGTCCAACTCGGCATCGCCGCCTTGGAGCTGCATGATTTCTTTGACGAGACTCAAACCCAAGCCGGTACCCGGGATGTCACCCAGCGGGTGGGCGCGGTAAAACCGCTCAAAGGCCCGTGCGGATTGCGCGGGCGTCATACCGATGCCTTGGTCCGTGACGCGCACGCCCACTTGCTGCTGCTCGCCCACGCGGCGCAGGCAGGAGTCCAACAGCACGCGGCCACCTTTGGGGGAATATTTCACGGCGTTGGAAAGCACATTGAGTAGCGCCTGTCGGGTCTTTTCAAGGTCGGCCTGCACCACGCAGCAACCGTGCGGGAGCTCGCACACCAGGGCATGCTGGTCGGCCTTGTAGTGCCAGCCGGCAAGGGTTCCGTCGACCAGCGCAGCCACACTGCAGGAGGCGATCCGCAGGTCTTTACCCCGCCTAGCCTCGATGCGCGAAAGGTCGAGCAACTCATTGATCAGGTCGATCAAAGAGCGGGACTGCCGGTGAATCGTGCCCAGCAGCTCCTGCTGTTTGTCGGGGTGAAGCTGCCGGACCAGCATCAATTCGGTGAAACCAAAAATGCTAGCCAAGGGTGTGCGCAACTCATGGGCGGCTGCCGAGAGAAACTCTGATTTCATCCGGTCAATGTCGTGGGCCTCGGTCACGTCGCGCAGATACAGCCGGTGACCGCTTACTACGCCGCTGTCTTGAGCTACGCACCGGACCTGCAACACCTTGCGGCCGCCGGAAAGCCACTCCACGCGGCACTCGGCCAAGCTACCCGGCGTATGCGGCAGGTCCATGACCCATGCCGTCAGGCCGGCGCGCTCTGCCATGTCTGCCTGCTCCCACCAGCGCGTCGCACGAGCGTTCAGTGGCTCGGGCTCTGTACTTAGGTGCCAGATGAAGACCGCCTCGTCCGAACCCTCCAGAGCGCTTTGCATCTCCTGCAGTTGGCGGCGCAAGCTGTCGGCCTCGGCGTGCACCTCCGGCTGTGCGCACAACAGAGCGTCCGGGTCGATCCACATCGCGCCCGGCTCGGCGCCACACTGCAGATGGTAGTTTTTCATCATAAATGGCTGCTGCCCAGGTAGATATTGCGCACCATGCTCTTATTTTTATAGCGCCTAGCGACCGTCCACGACGGTACGCCCGAGCAGGTGCACCGTGAGTGCATCCAGATAGCCGCACAACCGGTCCGCGCTCAAAGGTTTCTGGTAGCGCACCACCCGCTGGGGGAGCCGGGTGTCCCCCTCCATCTCCTGCGGAGACATGGCAGACAGCGCGATGATGTTGAGCCCCTTCAGGTCCGGTTCCTGGGCCAATGTCTGGATCAGGGTAAAGCCGTCCATCGGCTCCATCACCAGATCAGTAACCACTAGGTCGGGAAGCATGGCGCGCACATGGGTCAGCGCCTGATTGGCTTCGTTGACGATGGTCAGCTGGACCGTATGCCCGATACGCGCCAGCAGCGATTTGAAGAACGCGATTTGCACTGCGTCATCTTCGACGAGCAGGATCCGCAAGGGCCGCGCGCTGGTCACCCCGGCCAGGCCGACATTGCGCGCGTTGAGCAGTTGCTCCACGCTGCTGCGAAATATCCGGCGATGCCCTCCGGGGGTGATCCAGGCATCCAACTCCCCGTTGATCACCATTTTTTGCACCGAGGTGGTGGAGAGCCCCAACAACTTCGCCGCCTGTTGGGTGGTTAAAACGTCGCGTTCAGCGTTCATATCAACTTTCTCCGGTTGCATTTTTCATGACCTACATGCAATTCGCACAAATATAAAAAGAAATATTGATTAAATTCAATTAAATCATTTTTACATAAATAAGCTGGAAGATCAATTGAAATTCGATCAATTAATGAAAAACAAACAAATTTAAACAGGGGTCCACAAACGCTCAATCGCATCGGCCACAACGGCATAGTCTTGCGCCGCCCGGCTGTGCGCGGCATGCTGCCGCACCGGCTTGCCACGGCCGAACGCCTCGGCCACCCGGATATCCACCCGGATGCCGGGCAGCAGACGGTTCCGCCCGAATTGCTGGCCCAAGTCCTCGCAGACCTCGCGGTGCAGGCCAATGCGCGCATCGAGCATCACCGGCACAAAACCCAGCACCTTCAAGTTGTCGTTCATGCCGCGGCTGGCGACCCGGAAGATCACACGCGCCAACTGCCGGACGCCCTCCCCCGACAAAAAATGGGGCACGAAGGGGACCAACACCCGGTCTGCAGCGCACAAGGCGTTGAGCAACAAGCCATCCAGCGAAGGCGGTGTGTCCAGCACAATCAAGTCGTAGTCCGCGAGCAAACCCTCAGCGGCCAGCGCCAAACCCAGCGCGTTCGAGGTATCCCCCGACCCCCCGTGGTTGAACAAAGGGTCTGCCGGAACCAGATCCAGGCCCGGCACCGCACAAGGGCGCAGCGCCTGCCGCAAGGTGTTGCGCCCCGCCAGAAACCCTTGGGCAGAGGCGGCACCCCGCACTTGCGGAGCCCCGAGGCCTATCGCACAGTGGCTCTGGCTATCGAGGTCAATGAGTAAGACCCGGCGGCCGCGGGCGGCATATTCACTGGCTAGGTTAACCGCCATCGAGGTCTTGCCGGTACCGCCTTTGCGGTTGGTGATCACGAGTACGCGGGCTTGTGGCATTTAGAAGAGCTCGATCTTGGGCAAACCGTCGTTACTGACCTGCGCTTCACCACCGGTGGCGGTTTTGTGCGCGAGGTGCTGGCTGGCCATCACATAGCGGGACACCTGTTGCTCCAGCTGCTGGGTGAGGGACACCATGCCCTCGCGGTCCCAAGGCTTGTCGTGCATCTGATCGGCCACGCTTTGCAAATGGCTGTTGAGCTCATGCATGGCGCCCTGTACTTGCTCGATACGCTGGCGGATCACATCATGGAACTGGATCTGACCCAGCGCCTCCGAGAGCTTGTGCACGATCTCCATATGGCCGCTGCGCACACCCTCCACGATTTCCAGCAAACTCGCCGAGCCCTCCGCAAAGCGCGCTTGCATCGCGTTGATGTCGTCCAGCACCTTGCGCATGTTGCCGGCTGAGGAGTGTCGGTCTGTATGGCTCTCCACGCTTTCCAGCTCTTGATCGATCCCGTCGGTGGCAGAGCTGATGCGGCGTGCAATGTCCACCGCAACCTCGGCGGTCCGGTTGGATAGCACCCGGATTTCGGCTGCCACCACGGCAAAACCACGGCCACTTTCGCCGGCACGGGCGGCCTCGATAGCAGCGTTGATGGCCAGGAAGTTGGTTTGCCGAGCGACGTTGGAAATCACATCCACCAAGGGCGTCAAGGCCTTCACCTCTTGCAGGCGCTTGAGCCGTCCGAGGTTGGTTTCAATGTCGCGCTGTTGGTCCTGCACGAACATTTCCAGAATCGCGCCGAGTTGCTGGTCGACCTGGATCTTTTCGCGCACTACCTCTGACAGCTCGGCCCCGTTGGCTTCAGACGCCTGTATCCGCTCCAGCTGTTGGCCCGAGACCTGGTACACCGAATCCACAATTTTGATGACGTTCATGACGCCTTCTTCGGTGTCACTCACCGAGCCATCGAGCTGCTGGGCCAATACCTCCAGGTAGGGCGCCACGTGGCGCAGCTCGGCAGCGGCCGTGTCCGGCGGCATCCGGAATTGGGCTCCCACGCCCCGGCTGGTACTGCGGGCGTGCTGCCATGCCCGGTGCACCACCAGGTTCAAGCCACCGGCCAAGGCGATGGCCAGGAGCGATACGGCTAAATACTCCCAAGGTTTGGAGCCACCCAAAACCGTTGCAGTGTGGGCGAGGCCCCAGGGGGCCAGCCAGTACATGGCCACACTGACACTGCCCCACACGAGGCCGGTCATCCACAGGCGGTGAAGCCAAGGTATGTCAAAACTTTGCAACATGGTGTCTCCTGCACGAGCAACCGGGCTCAGGCGCCGGGCACGACCTGCTTGACCACGCGGACCAGATCAGGGCCGGACACCGGCTTGACCAACCAGCCGGTGGCCCCCAGCTTCTTGCCCTCATCGCGCTTGCTGGCGTCGCTCTCGGTGGTGAGCGTCAGGATGGGGATGAAACGGTAGCCCGGCAGGGTTTTGACTTGGCGGATCAGCTCCAAGCCGCCCATGTTCGGCATGTTGATGTCGGTGATGATCAGGTCCGGCTTCAACCCGCCCTTCAGCTTGGTCAGCGCCTGCACACCGTCAGCGGCGGTCTGCACCACAAAACCGTTCATCTCCAGACTGCTTTTGACACTCATGGTCATCGTGAGCGAGTCGTCCACGATCAAAATTGTTTTTGCCATCACTCTCTCCTTACGAACCGGCTGAAAACACGCTGCGCAAGGCACTCTCCAGTGGCGCAGCGACAGGCCAAACTGCCACCTGCACACCGGCGGCCATCAGCACTTGAATATTGGCGGGGTGCATGTGTGTGCACGCAGAAAAATCGGCTTGCACCGGGCTGCGCTCCTGCAGCCAGGCCAGAAGCACTTCGGCGTCTTCCACACCGACAATCTCGGCAAACACCACCTCGGTGTCACGGTATTCGATAGTCATCAGAGCATCTCCTTGGTGTTGAGCACCATCAGGACGGAGCCATCTCCCATCAAGGCCGAGCCGGAGTACGCCCGCAATCCGCTCAGCACCCCGGAGAGCGGCTTGAGGATGATGTCGGCTGTCTCATGGAAGTCATCCACCACCAGCCCCAGCGACTCGTCGCCTACGCGGACAACCAGCACGGCATATTCGTCGCTGTCGTTGGTCACTGGCGGTGCGGCCAGGCCCAACACGGCGTTCAGGTCACGCAAGGGCACCACCCGGCCCCGCAACAGCGTTGCCTTGCGTTGCTTAATGGTGCGCACCGAAGCGCGCGGCACCCGCACGGTCTCGACCACCGCATCCATCGGAATACCGAACATCTGCTGGTTCGACTCCACGGTCATCACATTCGTCACGGCCATCGACAGCGGCAGCGACAGGCGGATGCGGGTGCCCTGCCCTTTGGTGCTCTCCAACACGATATTGCCGTGCACCTGCTCGATGGCAGTGCGCACCACATCCATGCCGACACCGCGGCCTGACAAATCCGAGATCACCTCGCTGGTCGAAAAGCCGGGAATGAACACCAGGTTCACCGCTTCCTGGTCGCTGATGCGGTCCATCGTGGCCTCGTCAATCAGCCCTTTTTGGTAGGCCTTGAGCTTGATGGCCTGGGCGTCGATGCCTTTGCCGTCGTCGGTGATTTCAATCACCACCCGGTCAGCCTCCTGGCGGGCGGCAATACGCAAGGTACCGGCAGCCGGCTTGCCTGCTGCGGTGCGCACCTCGGGCATTTCGAAGCCGTGGTCCAGGCTGTTGCGCACGATATGGACCAAGGGGTCGCCCAACGATTCGATGATATTTTTGTCAGCCGCTGTTTCCTGGCCCTCGAGCTCCAGGTTCACCTGCTTGCCCAAGCGGCGCGAGATGTCCCGCACCAAGCGGGGAAAGCGCTGGAACACAAAAGACACCGGCATCATGCGGATCTGCATGATGGCGTCTTGCATTTCTTCCGAAATGCGGTTGATCGTGGCGTACTGCCCCTTGATTTCCCGTGCCAGCTCGCGCACGCCAAACACGGTTTCTGCGCGATTGGCCAAGTAGGGCATGGCATTTTTAGCCACTACCATCTCGCCGATCAGGTTCATCAGGCGATCAATCTTGACCTGGTCCACCTTGAGGCTCTTCGGGCTCGCCTCTTCAGGGCGACGCCCCACTCGCACATCCGCCTCTTGCAATTCAGGCTCTGCGGGCTCCGGCTCCATCGCAGGTGCCGCCACGGCAGCCACCACAGGCGCAGGGGCCGCCGGCACTGGTGCGCTGACTTTCACGGCGGGAGCGACCGTAGCGGGTGCTACCGCTACAGGGGCCACGGGAGCTGCAGGCACGTCGGCCACAGCGGCCTCTTCCGGAAAAGCCTGGTCCAGCCAAGCGGCCAAGGGGGCTGCGGTTTGTGTTGCCAGTGCAGTGGCAGCCAAGGCCTCCAGCGCCGGCACTTCGCCCTGCCGGCCAAAAGCCTTCAAGCAACCGCTGAGGGACGCCACGGCCGCCTTGATGCGTCCGGGCAGCCACGCGGCATCGTCGGGCAGCGCCAGCACCTCGCGCTGCACATCAATCACATTTTTCAGCGCCATCGCATGCACATTGTTGTGAATCGGCGATTGCGCAGGCGCCGCGGGTTTGGCGGGTACCACCGGTGCGGCAGCTGGCTCGGTCCAGTCCGGGTTCTCGAAGGTATTCACGGCCGAGACGAGGCGGCGCAACGCGGCGGTATCAGGCTGTGCGGCGGTCAACAAAAGCTGCATCCACCGCAACGCAGACGACAACCACAGGCTGCTGCTCGACAGCTGGATCATGGTGTCCACCGCGCGCTTGAAGCCTGTCAGGTCCTGGTGGTCGATCAGCGCGAGCGCGTCTTCTACAAAATCTTCGTACACCGGCCCGCCGTTGGAGTCGCCTTGCGGTATCAGCAAACACAGCGCAGGCACTTCCACGATGTGCACCTGGTCCGGCACATAGCGATAGTGCGCATCGACTTCGCCACGATCAGCGGCCACCAGCACATCAAAATCGAGCATGCACCGGTAGGCATCCAACTCCGCCAATGCGGGCCAGGGTGCCCGGGCCGACATGCCAGTCCACAGCCAGCCTGGCGTCTGATTGGCCTGATGCAGAGGGTCATCCCCCTGATAAAAGCACTCTTCGGACGGCACGTAGCGCACCCACAACAGGGGCGCACCATCCCGTGCTTGGGCCCACGCCTGCATCCGGACGACCTCAGGCACCCGGGCCAATTGCTCGGCCATGGGGAAGGCGGGCGCCACGCTGCCGCCTTGCACTGCACCCGCCTCGCTCTCCGGCGCGGATGTTTCTGCATCCGGGCTGATCAGTGCGCGCAGGGCTTTGGCTTGGCGCACAGCCTCGGCGGCCATGTCGGCAGAGACCGGCTTGTCGGCTTCAATGCCATCACACAGCAAACCCACAAAGTCCATCGCGTCCAGCAGGCGGTCTGCCAGCGTTTGCGAGTAGCGCACCTCTCCGTGGCGCACCGCGTCCATCAGGTCTTCGCCGGCGTGGAGCACCCGGCTCATCTCGGGGAAGTCAAACAAACCGCTGTTGCCCTTGAGGGTGTGCACCACCCGGAAGAGCTGGGTCATCAACTCTTCATCGTCCGGTGCCCGCTCCAGCTCCATGAGCTTGCCGCCGATGCCTTCCAACGCATCGCGCGCTTCGGACAAAAACTGTGCAAGCAACTCATTCATAGCGCATCCCCTTGCAACAAGGCAACGTGGGCCACCAACTGATCAGGCCGTGTGGGCTTGACCAGGTACAGGTTGGCGCCCGCTGCATAGGCCCGGCGCCGGTCGGCAGAGGCGGACTCGGTCGACACCATGATGGCGGGCACTTGCGGCATATCCTGGCGGCGGAGCTCGCGCAAAAATCCGTAGCCGTCCAGCTTGGGCATATTGACGTCGACCAGGTACAAGTCAAACGCGGTTTGCATGGCTTTCTCAAGGGCCTCTATCCCGTTGATCGCCTCTTGCACTTCGTAGCCGGCACTCTCCAGAATATTGCGGTGGTACATGCGCACCGTAGCGGCATCATCAATTACCAGTATTTTTTTCATGGGGTTTACTCCGTTGGCTTCTGGTAAACAATCGCTTCGGGGAACTTGCGCACCTTGTAGAGCGAAGAAATCCGGCTCATGGATTCGGAATGTCCGAGGCAGATAAATCCACCCGGTTTAAGGGCGTCGTAAAAGGTTTCCGCAGCCGCCTTGCGGGACACATCGTCAAAATAAATCAGCAGGTTGCGGCAAAACACCACATCAAAGTTGCGGTAGGCACGCGTGTCCGCCCGGTCCGACAAGTTGACCCGGGTGTACTCCACGGCGCCGCGCAAGTCGTCGCAGATCTGAAAGTCTTCCCCCACCTGCCGGAAGTACTTTTGCCGGTACGCAGTAGGCAGCTGACCTACTGAACGGGGCGAATACAAACCACGCCGGGCCTGCTCGAGGATCCGGGTGTCGATGTCCGAGGCCACGATTTCGACATCGTAGTTATGGATACCGGCCCAGCGCTCCAGCAGGTAGATCGCAATCGAATAGGGCTCTTCTCCGCTGGACGATGGCAATACCCAGATCCGCAGCGGACCATCGTCCTTCTTGCGCGACACCAGGTCCGGCAACAAGGAGTTCACCAGGCACTTGAACTGGTACTCTTCGCGGAAAAAGTAGGTCTCGTTCACCGTCATGGAGTTGGTGAGTGTCTGCAGCTCGACCCCACTGGCCTGAAAGCGCAGCATGGTGAAGTAGCTGCGAAAGGTGGCGTTGCCGGTGTCCGCCATTCGCTCCAGAAGCCGCTTGTCCACGAAGTAGCGCTTGGACATGTCGAACTGGATGCCGGTTTTGCGATAGAAAAACTCCCGGAATTTCTGGAAGTCGTCTTCTGAGATAGAGGCGTCTGCCATACGGTGCTCAGTTCTCTTGAATGCGTTTGATCGCGAGATCAGCGGCATATTGGATGTAAGGCTCATCAGCGAACCGGACTTTGAGGCGCAACAGAGATTCGAGTGAGGCTGCGCCACCGACCTCACCCAGCAAATCCACCGCGGTGCCGCAGACGTTGACATGGTCATCCACATCGATCACCTGAAGCAGCCAGTTCTCCACCAAGGGGTGGCGCAGGGACTCCAGGATGTTCACCGCGAAAATACGCACATCGCTGTCTTCATCCATCAACAGGCCCAGCATGATGGGTGCGACCGCATCGGGCAGTTGCTTCATGGCTTCAATAGCTTCGTTCCGCAAGCCCGCATCCTCCGAGCGCAAGCACGCCACCAGGCCGTTGACAGCGGTACCGTCGCCAATGCGAGTGATGCTGGTCAGCATGACCTCACGCACCGAGGCATCAGGCTCGACGTGCAATGCCTCCACCAGGGCCTCCGAGCAATCGGGGCAATCGACCAAGTCCCGCGCAGCCCAACGGCGCGCTTCGGGGTCAGCGGCGAGCAATTGCTTGCACAAGCTGGGGCAGTCACGCGCGGAGGTCCGGGTGTCCCCGCGGACGCCCTCCGCAGGAGTTTGTTTGATCAGTCCCATCGTGTGTACCTCAGGTGCGTGCAACCCAGGTTTTGACCTGTGCTGCAATTTTGTTTAAAGGGAGAACCAGGCTTGCGCCTTTGCGCTGAACCAGTTCTTTGGGCATGCCGTACACCACGGCGGTTTCTTCTGACTCGGCAATCGTGCTGCCACCGCGCCGTTTGATTTCTGCGAACCCTTCCGCACCGTCGTAGCCCATGCCGGTGAGCAGCACTGCGATGATCTTGGAAGGCGCCACATGCTCAAGCGCACTGCGCGCCAGCAACTCCACCGACGGATGCCACATATGCTCCGGCGACTCCGGCTTGGGTGCCACGGTCAGGGTGTTGCCACGTTTGCTGAGCACCATGTCTGCACCCCCTTTGCCGATGTAAATCTTGCCGGCCACCACCGGCATGGGGCGATCGGCCTCCAGCACCTCCAGAGGGCACATGGCGTTCAGGCGGCCTGCAAAGGGTGCGGTAAAACTGGCTGGCATGTGCTGCGCCACCAGCACCGGCAGAGGAAAGTCTTCCGGAAAGAAAGGCAACACCTCTTCCAGTGAGCGAGGGCCGCCGGTAGAGACACCCACCAGCACCACCCCGTCTTGCTTGCTGGCCGCCAACTGGCTCGCGCGCTCAGCCACCGCCCGCCGGTCGGTTGCCATGCGCTCGCGCAATGAGCCTGGCTCTGCGCCCGATGTCGCTTTGCTCCGCAGTTTCGAACGGGCTGCTGCCCGCACTTTGGCCAGCATGTCCTTGCGGATGTCGTCCAGCGTGAGCGAAATCGTGCCACCGGGCTTGGCCACATAGTCCACCGCCCCGAGGTTGAGGGCCTCAAAGGTGGCCAGTGCGCCTTTTTCGGTAAGAGACGACACCATGACCACCGGCACCGGCCGCTGGGCCATCATCAAGGAGAGGGCGGTAATGCCGTCCATCTCGGGCATGTTGATGTCCAGGGTCACGACGTCAGGCTCAAAGCTCAGGTTTTGTTCCACCGCATCCTGACCGTTGCGGGCCTGGCGGATGTCGAAGTCACCTTCGCTTTGAAACAACTGCGTCAATTGGCGCCGCATCAGTGCGGAGTCGTCAACGATGAGCAGTTTGATCATGGCGGTATCTCTCTCTTTCTTCAGGCGCTGATCGCCGCAACCTGGTTCAGATCGGCGTCGGCGAGCAAGTGGGACGGTTCCAGCAGTTGGAGCATGCGTTTCTGCTTCTCGAGGTTGGCCATGCGAGCCAACAAGCTGCTTTGCGCATCAGACATGCGGGGTGCCGGCTCGATCGCGTGCAGCGGCACCTTCAGGACTTCGGCCACCGAATCCACAATGAATCCGGTGCGCACGTTGTGGATCATGAAGACCACGATGCGTTGGCCATCATTACGGGCCACCCCGTTCAGCCCCAGCCGACGGCGCAAATCCATCACCGGCAAGACCTGTCCACGCAAGTTGATAACCCCCTCCACCGCAGCAGGTGCTTTGGGCACATGCGTCAGCTCTGCGGGCACGCGCACGATTTCCTGCACGCTGTCGATGGGCACACCGAACTCCTCGGTGCCGAGGCGGAACACCACGACCTGCTCATCATCCGGGCCCGTGTTCTGGTGGCGGTCTGTCAGGCGCTGGCCCTCGGCATCGAGGTTGGCCAGGGCGTCCTTGATGGCAGAGTGGCGAAACAGGTTGTCGGTAGAGATGATGGACACCAAGCGCTTGCCGCCGTCGATGCTGCAGATCTCGGTGATATCGGCCATATCGCCTTCGCGGGCCAACAAGGGCGGCATGGGCTCCACCAGCTTTTGCGGGACACGTAGCACCTCGTTCACGTTGTCTACCACCACGCCGACCGAGGCGCCCTGCACCGACACCACTACGATGCGGCTGGACTCATCCGACGCGCGGCGATCCAGTGCAAACATGCTGCGCAAGGAGACCAGCGGTAGCAGGCGGTTGCGCAAGGTCATCACCCCCAGCACATGGCTCTGAGAGCGCGGCACTTTGATGATGGTCTCGGGGATTTGCACAATTTCTTGCACATCCGAAATCGCAATCGCGTATTCCTGAGCCGCCACATCAAAGCTCACCAGGTGCAACTCGTCTTCGCTGGCCAGGTGCTGCGCAGTGGCCGTGGTGCCGGAGCCCATGCTGCTGATGCCAGCGGCTTGCTGGTCACGTTGCATGCGGGCGATGTGGGCAAACTCCTGGTCGATCAGTTTCTGGAAGTTCAGAACCATCACCATGGCATGGCCACCCACGTCTTTGATGATGCCTGACAGCAGGTCAGCATCGACGGTGCATCCGACGCCATCCAAGCCTTCCATCTTGCTGGGGTCAACCCCCACCACGCTGGACACCCGGTCCACCACAAAGCCCAGGGGCTCGCCGTAGTTGATGACCACGGCCCGCGAAGAGTCGTCAGACACCCGCTCTGCAAATCCCAGCGCGCGGCGCAGGGACACGATCGGCAACACATGGCCCCGCAGGTTGGCCAGGCCCTCTAGGGTGTGGGGTGCCATGGGCACCCGCACGACCTCAGGCACGCGGATGATTTCTTGCACTGGCGCCATTTCCACCGCGAAGACCTCGTCCCCCGCCATGAAAGTGACGTACTGCCGGATCCCGGAGGCGTTGTCGCCTTCGTCCGGCACAGCCGCACCGGGCGGCTGGATGGAACTGTTGGGAGTGCTCATAACGCGTTACTCCGGTTCAAGCGCTTTGGAGTTCGTCAGCGAGTGAAGAGATCTCTTCGATAGCAGCCGCCAGTTCTTCGGCGCCTTGGGCTTGTTGCTTGGCTGCGGAGGCCGCCTCTTCCGAGGCTTTGGCAGCTTCTTGCGCAGCACCGGCGATTTGCTCCACACCCCGCTTCACCTGTGCGACTGCCGCTCCTATTTCTGTAGCAGCAGCCAGAATCTCACCCACGTTGTTGCCCACCTCGGCAATATCGCTCTCGATGGTTAGCAAATTGACGGTGGTGGCTTTGGCCTTTTCAACCTCGTTGACCGCAGTCGACACGATTTCTTCGAGGTCACGGCCTACAACGCCGATCTGGTCCTGCACCGCCTTGACCAGATCTTTGATGCGGTCGGCGTTCTCGGCCGAGTCTTGGGCCAGGTTGCGAATATCTGTGGCGACCACCACAAAACCTTTCCCGAACTCGCCAGCGCGGGCCGCTTCGATCGAGCCGTTCACAGCCAACATATTGGTTTGGATCGACACCGTGGTGATCGCATCCACAATCTTGTCGATTCGGCGGGACACAAGCTCCAACTCTTTCACCTGGCGAATGCTTTGGCGGCTGGAATCTGCACTTGCCAACACGTTGGCAATCAGGGAGTCCACCGAGGTCTTGTTGCTGGCCAAGAGTTCGCGAATCGCTTTCACTTTGGCCGTGCCGGCGGTGCCACGCTCCACCGCCAACTGGGCGCTCTTTTCGATTTGGGTCACGGCAGCAGAGGCCTCTTCGGTTCCAGCGGATTGAACCTCGGCACCTTTGCGGATCTGGTCGATGGCGGCCATGATCTGCGAGCCCGAGCGGCTGATTTCCTGCACCGCAGACGACAACTCTTCGGCGGCAGAGGCGACTTCCTCAGCGCTCTTGGCAACATCGGTCGAATTCTTCAGGTCCTCGGCCAATTCCGACAGACCTTGCGCGGTTTGCTCGCATTGCGACAGGGCCTGCGCCTGCTCGGCCACGGTTTTGGCGGCCTCTTCTGCGGCTGCGGACTGCTCTTCGGCGGCTGCGGCAATATCTTCAGAACCCTTGAGCGCCTGCACGGTTGCAGTCGCAGACTGCTGGGCACCGGTGGCGATCTCGCTGATGGCGCCCACGATTTCCACCGTGTCTTTGCGGATCTGCTCCAGCTGGCTGGTGATCACTTTGCCGTTTTGCACTTCCTCTTCCACCGCTTTGGCCGATTGGCCAATGCCTTCGGCAATCACTTTGACTTCGCCCTGAATCTGGCCCACGAGATCCTGGATTTGCTTGGCGCTCTTCTCCGAGGTCTCGGCCAAGGTGCGTACCTCGTCCGCCACCACCGCAAAGCCTTTGCCGTGCTGCCCCGCACGGGCGGCTTCAATCGCGGCATTGAGTGCCAGCAGATTGGTCTGGTCTGCGATCCGGGCCACCGCTTTGACGATATCCCCGATATTGGCGGCCTGCTTTTCCAGCTCTGCCACCATGCCGACCGATGCCGCTTGCCGCTGTGCCGACACACCCACATTGGCCACCAGGCTGGTCACTTCTGCGCCTGTGCGGGCAATCAGTACCTGCGACGACTCCACACGGACCGCGCTGGACTTGGCGTTTTGCAACTGGCGTGTCACTGCACCTTCTACCTGCTTGAATGCGGCCAGCGACTCCTGGGCTGCGCCTGTTGCCTCTTCGGCACCGGTAGCGATCTGGTCGGATGCGCGCTTGAGCTCTTCGGCGGCCGAGGCCGCTTCGGTGATGCCGGATGACATCTCCGTAGTGGCCGCCGCAATGCGCTCTGCCGCCTGCTGTTGCTTGGCCAGCGTGCGGGCGCGCTTGCGTTGGGCCTCAGCCTCACGGGTGACAGCGGCGGATGCGCGGGCGGAATTGGTGTCTGCAGCGACGCCGTGAGGTGCGCTAACGGCTTTTTTAACGAGTGCCATGGGAGTGAGTCCTTTCGAGGGAGAGTTGCAGGCAGCTGGGCGCAGGGTTGACGAGAACGAAAGGGCAGCGCCGGGGCCCGGCTATATTCCATTGCGCTGCTGGGGAAAACATGAAAGAGCCTTGTGAGTTACCGGTGGGCCGCGCCGGCGGCTGCAGACTCTGGCTGGGCCGCTTCTTCAATCAGGCGGGTAACAAGCTCAATCAGCTCCACAGGCTGAAAGGGCTTCACCAGATAAGCCTTGGCGCCGCTTGCCATGCCGGCAGAAATATCGTCCTCCGAGCCAGCGGCTGACAACATGACTACCGGCACATTGCGAAGCTGGGGGTCTGCGCGCATGACTTCGCAGGCCGTCAACCCGGAAACGCCGGGCATCCGGACATCCATCAACACAAGGTCGGGCTTGTGTTCACGCGCCATTTCGAGGCCCTGCTCACCGCCATTGGCCTCCAGCACCAGAAAGCCCATATATTCGAGCGTCATGCGAATCAGCCGGCGAATGCCATCGCCGTCCTCAACTGTCAAAATTGTTTTTTTCACAATTAATATCTCTTAAAAATCTATTTTGCCAATTTACTGAAAATTACACTTTTAGTGTTGATTTTGATTTAAATTTTTTCGCAAACTTTTCTATCACTTCCCTCTCGCGATAGTTTTCATGTTTATTTTTTCGAAGATCGTGGCGTGGATCACCCAGCCCTTGTTCTGGGTTCTGCTGGTGTTGATCAGTGCGTGGGTGCTCGCCCGGCGACGCCCGGCGCTGGCGCGACCGGCCCTGGGCTGGAGCGCGGTGCTGGTGGCATTGATCGGCTGGATGCCATTGCCGGAACTCCTGATCCGGACGCTGGAAGCGCCTTATGCCGAGATCACCCCGGAAACAGACATCTCCGGGTATGCCGGCATCGTGGTCTTGGGCGGTGGCACGGCCCGGGGGCACCTGCAGGCCGACTACCGCCACCCGTTGACCAATGACGCAGGCGAACGCCTGTCTGTCTCTGCAGCGCTGGCGCTCAAAAATCCGGGAATGACGGTGATCTACACCGGAGGTGAAGGCGACCCCAACGGGGGTGGGCCCAGCGAGGCTGAGCGGGCACTCAGGTTCTATGACAGCCTAGGGGTCCCGAACGGACAAGTGCGTTACGAGTCGGTCTCGCGGAACACCTATGAAAACGCGGTGCTGACGGCCGAGCTACCGGGCATCAACCCGCAAAACCGCTGGTTGCTGCTGACGTCTGCCTGGCACATGCAGCGTGCTAAGGCCACCTTTGAGAAAGCGGGGTGGAATGTGACGGCCTACCCGGTCGACTTCCGCGCTGAGAGCAGCCCGCGATGGACACGCTACTCGATGCAAGCCGGTGTGTCCGACTGGCAAATGGTGCTCAATGAATACGTGGGCTGGGTGGCCTACAAGCTTACCGGGCGGCTCTAAGCGCCCGGGAGACACAGCTTATGCCAGGAGCTCTTTGAACGCGCGCACCTGGTCGATGCGCCGGCCCTCGAGGGTCTGAACTTCAAACACCCACTCGCCCACAGTAATGCGGGCACCGGGCTGCGGGAGTTGACCCGTCACCGCCATCAGCAACCCTGCCAGCGTGTTGTAGCGGCCACGCTCTTCATCAGGGAGTTCGTCCTCAATGTCCAGGCGGGCTTTGAGCTCGCCCACCGGCATGAGCCCATCCAGCAACCACTGGCCATTCTCTTGCAGTGTGGCCCAGGCCTCTTCTTTGGCGTCTGGTTGCAGTTCCCCGGTAATGGCCTCCAGAAGATCATGCGGGGTCATCAGGCCCTGCACCACGCCATATTCATCCACCACAAACACCATCCGGGCCGAGCGCACCCGGAATTGCTCGATCAGCTCCATGCCAGTGAGTGTCTCGGGCACAAACACCGCCTGCTCGGCCAATGAGTCCACGGTACCGGTGTAGGTGTCACCCATGGCCAGCAAGCGGGACACGCTGACCAAGCCCACCACATTGTCCAAAGAGCCGCGGCACACCGGGTACCAAGAGTGACCATTGCCATCGCGGGTGTCACCCGCCAACGCCAGCGCCTCGGGGACGCTCAAACCGGCCTCTATCCACGCGATATCGACCCGGGGCAGCATCATGCTGGTGAGCGGCCGATCGTCCAGGTGGAACACATTGCGCACCATCTGGTGCTCGTGCTCCTCGATGATGCCGGCATCCACCCCTTCTTCGAGGCTGGCGGATATTTCTTCTTCCGTCACCGCGCGGTTGTCGGTGGCGTTGAGGCGGAGCAGGCGCAGGGTGGCGTGGGTCGCATAAGACAGCAGCTTCACAAACGGTTTGGCGCCCGTGGCCACCCAGGTCATGGGAATCGCCAGAGCCCGTGCCACGGTTTCGGGATAGAGCTGCCCGATGCGCTTGGGCACCAACTCGCCAAACAGAATCGTGATGAACGTAATGCCGGTCACCACCAGCGCAGTGGCCGAAATCTCGGCTACCCGGGTGGAGAGAGAAAACTGGGTTTCCAACCAATGCGCCACGCCGTCGCTGAAGGCCGCTTCACCCACAATGCCATTGAGCATCCCGATGGAAGTAATACCCACCTGCACCACCGACAAAAACTGGGTCGGGTTGTCCAGCAGGGCCAAGGCCGCCTTGGCCCCCTTGTCTCCAGCCTCCACCATGGTTTGCAAACGGACTTTGCGGCTGGCTGTGAGTGCCAGTTCCGACATGGCGAATACGCCGTTGAGCAAGGTGAGAACCAGAATGAGTAAGAAATCCATGGATGCAAGCGAGAATCGAGACCATGGCAATGTACCTTATCGGGGATGTTCAGGGCTGCGACACCGCCCTGGAACGGCTCACCCAAGCCATCGACTTTTCTCCCAGCCGCGACACGCTCTATCTTTTAGGCGACCTGGTGAACCGTGGCCCCGAGTCTGCGGCGGTACTGCGCCGCCTGATGGGCTACGGCAGCGCCGCCCACTGTTTGCTGGGCAACCACGACCTGCATTTGCTCGCGGTGAGTTATGGGGTCCGCAAACCCGGCAAGCGCGATACCCTCGCCCCCTTGCTGGAGGCCGACGATGCCCCCGAGCTCTTGTACTGGCTACGGCACCAGAAACTGGCCCTCTACGAAAAAGTCGGCGATTCAGGCATATTAATGGTCCACGCCGGCGTATTGCCTGCGTGGACAGCTATTAAAACAATAGCATTAGCCCAAGAGGTAGAAGCAGCCCTTCAAGCGCCGGATGCGCACCTTTTCTTCCAGCAGATGTATGGCAATGGCCCTGACGCTTGGAGCGACACACTCACCGGTGCGGACCGGTTGCGGGTGATCGTGAATGCGCTGACCCGGCTTCGTTACTGCACGCCGGAAGGCGTCATGGAATTCAAACACTCCGGCGGGTTGGAGGCGACACCTGCGGGCTATGTGCCGTGGTTTGATGCTCCCGCGCGCCAGACCACTGGTGAGGTCATGGCGTTTGGCCACTGGTCCACACTGGGCTGGCTCCACCGGCCGGATGTATGGGCCCTGGACAGTGGTTGCGTGTGGGGCGGGTGCCTGAGCGCGTTGCGGGTTGCGGCAGCACCCGCGGGCGGTCTTGCGACCGAGCTGATTCAGGTGAAATGCCCCCAGTCCCAGGAACCCGGGGACTGAGGGCCACCGGAACGGTCAAGCCGACTTGAACAGTGCCGCAACCTTGCGCTTGGGCTTGATGTTGGCAGAGATGCCACGGCTGGCCGGCTTGGCCGCCGACTCCCACGATGGGGAAGGTGCTTCCGCCGCAGGGGCGCTGGGCTCGTAGGGCTTGTCAAAGAACGGATCGCGGGGCGCAGGAGCCGGACGACCGTATTCGCGGGGAGCGCGGGTGCGGTAGGCATCATCACGTTCGTTGCTATGGCTGCGGCCACGGCCTGCGTCACCACGACCGTCGCCTCGGCCTTCGCTACGGGGGCCACGAGCTTGCTCGCCGTTTTCTGCGTACATGCGGCGGCCGTCATTGATACGGCCCTGGCTGCGGATGTCCGGACGGTCTTCGTCGAACTCCACGGCTTCGAGCTCGATCTTGGTCTTGATCAGCTTCTCGATGTCAGCCACCAAGCGGGCATCGTTGCCGCCACCGACAAAGCTCACCGCCAAACCGGAGGCGCCCGCACGGCCAGTACGGCCGATGCGGTGCACATAGTCTTCTGCGTTGAACGGAATGTCCATGTTGAACACCGCGGGCACGTCCTTGATATCCAAGCCGCGGGCGGCCACATCGGTACAGACTAGCAAGTCCACTTCGCCTTTTTTGAAGGCTTCCAGCGCTTTCAGGCGCTCGTCCTGGGTCTTGTCGCCGTGCAGAGCAGCAGCACGCAGGCCGTCGCGCTCCAAAGAACGGGTCAGGCGGGCGCAACCGAGCTTGCTATTCACAAACACAAAGGCTTGCTTGATCTGTTTGCTGCGCACGATCTGCAAGAGCGCATGGCGCTTGTCGTCGTCGTTCACCCGGTAGAAGTGCTGCTCCACAGTGGAAGCGGTGGCGTTGGAGCGCGCCACTTCAATCGTGATCGGGTTTTGCAGGTAGCTATTCGCCAGTCGTTTGATTTCTGGCGAGAAGGTCGCAGAGAACAGCAAGGTGGTACGTGTCTTGGGCAGATAGCTCAGGATGCGCTGCAGGTC
>DGQR01000070.1:4524-5279 GCA_002390825.1 Rhodoferax sp. UBA4409 | reverse complement strand
TCCATTCACTGGCACGGGCAGCGCCTGCCCAACGGCATGGACGGTGTGGCCGGACTGAACCAGCCGGCTATTCCCTCCGGCAAGACGTTTGTTTACGAGTTCGTCGCGCGCCGGCCTGGCACCTTCATGTACCACCCGCATGCTGATGAGATGACACAGATGGCCATGGGCATGATGGGCTTTTGGGTGACCCATCCTAAGGTCAAGAATGATCTGATTGATGAGGTCCAGCGAGACTTCTGCTTCCTACTCAACGCCTATGACATCGATCCGGGCAGCTACACCCCCAAGATCATGACAATGCTGGACTTCAACCTGTGGAGCTGGAATAGCCGGATATTTCCAGGCATTGACAGCCTCAATGTTCGCCTGAACGACAAGGTGCGTATTCGCATTGGCAATCTGACGATGACGAACCACCCCATACATTTGCACGGCCATGAGTTCCTCGTCACTGGTACGGACGGTGGCCCGACACCCAAGAGCACCCGCTGGCATGAAGTGACGACCGATGTGGCCGTCGGTCAGATGCGACAGATCGAGTTTCTGGCAGATGAGGAAGGGGACTGGGCCTTCCACTGTCACAAAAGCCATCACACCATGAACGCCATGGGTCATAACGTTCCGACATTGATTGGTGTGGATCACCGTGGCATCGCCAAGAAGATCAATAACCTGATTCCAGACTACATGGTCATGGGTGAGCGTGGTATGGCCGACATGACTGAGATGGAAATGCCCATCCCTGACAACAC